>DATCQR010000101.1:0-3477 GCA_036569405.1 Candidatus Limnocylindria bacterium | reverse complement strand
CTGCAGATGGCGCTGGGCCTGGCGCTGGCCATCGTCGTGAACCAGGCGATCCGCTTCCGAACGTTCTTTCGGGCGGCGTTCTACTTCCCCTCGCTCGCATCCTCGGCTGCGATCGTGTCGATCGCGACCTACATTCTCGCGTCCGATGGATTGTTGAACTCGTTCCTCGGCCACCTCGGTTACCAACACCACAACGCCTGGTTCTTCCAGCAGAGCACCGCGCTGCCTTCGATCATGGGGCTGAACGCCTGGACGACGTCGGGGACGATGATGCTCTTCTATCTCGCCTCGCTCCAGGCGATTTCGACCGAGGTCTACGAAGCTGCTGCAATCGACGGCGCCGGCGCGTGGAGGACGTTCAGGAAGATCACGTTCCCTCTCTTGAAGCCGGGACACTTCTTCGTCGCCGTCGTCTCGATCATCGGCGCGTTGCAGATGTTCGACCAGTCCTTCATCGTGGGTGGCTCATCCGGCGGACCGAACTACTCCACGATGACGGTGGTCCTCTACCTCTACAACCGAGCGTTCACGGGCACCACCAGGTTCGGATACGCCGCGACAGTCGGACTCGTCCTCTTCGTCTTCATCTTCACCGTCACCCTCATCCAGCGGCTCCTGTTCGGCAAGGCGGAGGTCTCCTGATGGCCGGCGAGCGAGCGCCGCCCACTCCACCTGTCCTGGCAGTCGGGGAGCTCGCTGTGGAGGGGGAGGCTGCGGCCTCAACCGGCGGCGGCTCGGCGGGCATCCCCGGCCGCGAGCGCGCCGACCGGATCCGGATCGTTCTCACCTACACCGTGTTGTTCACGGTGGCAGCCTTGTTCGCGATTCCGTTCCTCTGGAGTGTGTCCACGTCTTTCAGGACGATTGCGGAGACCGTTCAAGGTTTTTCACTCTTGCCGCATCACTGGACAACGATCGGCTACCACGAAGTTTTCTATAAGTACCACTTCGGCCGCTACACGATGAACAGCGCGATCATCGCCGGCGCGGTCACGACCTCGAACCTCTTCCTCGCATCTCTGGGCGGCTACGCGTTCGCGCGGCTCAGGTTCCCCGGCCGCGAGCTGCTCTTCATGCTCGTCCTCGGGACGCTGATGATCCCGGACCAGCTACGCCTCGTACCGATCTACCAGATGCTCGTCAACATGGTGCCGAGCTGGCTCGGCCATGTGGGCTGGCACAACGCCACCTTCGTCAACCGCAACGGCGTCATCTTGATCAGCCTGGTCTCCGCGTCGAGCCTGTTCCTGATGCGACAGTACTTCCTGACGATTCCCCGCGACCTGGAGGAAGCGGCCAAGCTGGACGGGGCGGGCTATTTCAAGACCTACCGGCGCGTGATGCTGCCGCTGGCCGGGCCGGCGCTCGCCGCCGTAGGGATCCTGACCTTCCAGGGCTCGTGGAACGGGCTCTTCTGGCCGGCGGTCCTCCTGCAGGACGAGTCGCAACACACGATCCCGCTCGGGTTGGTCTACTTCCAGCAGGTCTACACGACCCTGTGGCCAGAGCTGATGGCCGCGAGCGTCACCGCGATCTTGCCGATCCTCGTCCTGTTCGTCCTGTTTCAGCGCTACTTCGTCGCCGGCGTCGCCGCTTCCGGCGTCAAGGGATGAGTCTGCCGCGCGCGCTCGGGGTCGCAGCGGCTGACCTCTATCACCAGTCCTGGCGGCTCGTTGTGTTGAACGTGCTGCTCGGCTCGGTCTTGATCGGAGTCGTTCTCGCGAGCCTGGCGATCCGGCCGGCGATCCTTCTCGTCGTCTTGCTCGGGCCTGCGGCCGCGGCCGTCATGCACTGCGCGGTGACTCTCGCCCAGACGGAGGAGCTTCGCTTGTCCGAGGCAGTCGTTGGACTTCGTCGCCACTGGCGACGCGGGTTGGCGCTGGGCACCATTGTCCTGGCGGCCGCGATCCTCGGTGCGATCGCTGTCCCCTTCTATTCCAGGGCGGGTACCTGGGCGTGGCCGCTTGCCGCGCTGAGCGTCTACGTCCTCCTCGTCTTTGCTCTCTTTCAGCTCGCGTTGTGGCCGCTGGCGGTTTTCGAGGACGCGCGCCCGTTCCGGGATGTCGTGCGCGACGCCGCGCTGACCGTCGGGCGCCGCCCCTGGGGGTTCACCGGGCTTGCGCTGGCGCTGTTGCTCGTCAACGCGATCGGCGTTGCGGCAGCGATCCTGCCGTTTTTGACCCTGACGATCGCGTACTCGTTCCTCGTGTCGGCGCACTTCGCGCTGCCGAAGAATCCAGCCCGGGAGGTCTGAGCGCATGGCCAGCGTCACGTACGACCACGTCACGAAGACCTTCGGCGATACCGCGGCCGTCAAGGACCTGATGCTCGAAGTCCAGGACGGCGAGTTCATGGTGCTCGTCGGCCCATCGGGCTGTGGCAAGAGCACGGCGCTGCGCATGCTGGCAGGTCTCGAGAAGGTCTCGGACGGCCGCATCTTGATCGGCGACCGGGTGGTCAACAACGTTGCGCCGCAGTCGCGGGACATTGCGATGGTGTTCCAGTCGTATGCGCTGTATCCGCACATGACCGTTTACGACAACCTCGCGTTCGGCCTTCGAAACCAGAACGTGCCCAAGAAGGACATCGACCGGCGCGTGCGGAGGGCTGCGGACATTCTCGATCTCGGGTCGCTGATCAAGCGCAAGCCGAAGCAGCTCTCCGGAGGCCAGCGGCAGCGAGTGGCGCTCGGGCGCGCGATCGTCCGCGAGCCGGAGGCCTTCCTCATGGATGAGCCCTTGTCGAATCTGGACGCGAAGCTGCGTGTCCAGACTCGTGCCGAGATTCTCAAGCTGCAGCAGGAACTCGGGACGACCACCATCTACGTCACCCACGATCAGGTCGAGGCCATGACGATGGGCGACCGGATCGTCGTGATGGATCACGGCGTCCTCCAGCAGGCCGGCACGCCCGAGGAGCTCTACACGCAGCCGAGGAACCTCTTCGTCGCCGGCTTCATCGGCTCGCCGGCGATGAACCTCCTCCCGGCCGAGAAGCTGAACGGCTCTGGGTCCGGGCGCGTCGCTGGCTTCCGGCCGGAGCACGTGGAGCTCGGACACCCCGGCACCGACGCCGTGCAGTTGACGGGCCGCGTCGAAGTGCGGGAGTACCTCGGCGACGAGCAGCTCGTCCACCTGAGCGTCAAGGACACGCCGATCCTGGCGAAGATCCCAGTCGAGGAGCACGTCTCACCGGGCGACGAGGTGTCCTTCTCGATCCGCCGCGACAAGATCCACCTCTTCGACGCCGAGAGCGGCGAGCGCGCTGGTTCATGATGCTCCGGTCACGACGGTCGTCGGGAGCTATCCCCAGCCCAACTGGCTGATCGACCGGGAACGGCTCGGAGACCGGCTGCCGCCGCGCGTGCGGGCGCGTGAGCTCTGGCGGGTACCGGAGCCGTTGCTCGAGGAGGCCCAGGACGACGCGACGCGGCTCGCGGTCAAGGACATGGAGCAGGCCGGCGTCGACGTGATCACC
>DATCQR010000100.1:0-9276 GCA_036569405.1 Candidatus Limnocylindria bacterium | reverse complement strand
GATGGAAGGACGGCGGGACCAGTTCGTCAGCGAGGTGATGGCCGCCGAGGGCATGGGGCGGCAGCGCGCCACCCGCCTCACCGACGCCGCCATCGACCGATGGGTCTGGTATGCCGGCTGGGCCGACAAGTTCAGCCAGGTGAACGGCTCGGTCAACCCCGTCAACGGCAGCTACTTCAACTTCAGCGTCCCCGAGCCGACCGGCGTTGTTGGGGTGATCGCGCCCGAGGCCTCGAGCCTCCTCGGGCTGGTAAGTCGCCTGGCTCCCGTCATCGTGTCCGGCAACTGTGCGGTGGTGCTGGCCTCTGAGTCACGCCCGCTACCGGCGGTGACGCTCACCGAGGTCCTGGCCACCTCCGACGTGCCGGGCGGGGTGGTCAACCTGATCACGGGCCTGCGCCGCGAGCTGGTGCTGCACCTGGCTGGGCACATGGACGTCAACGCCCTGGACGCCTACGGGCTCGACCCGGCGCAGGGGATTGCCGTCGAGGAGCTGGCCACCGAGAACGTCAAGCGCCTCGTGCGCCCGCCGACCAACGGAGCGGACGCCGTCGACTGGCTGGACCCGCGCACCCAGTCCCCGTACCTCATCGGGGAGTTCGTCGAGACCAAGACGGTCTGGCACCCGATCGGCGCCTAGCCTCGGCCCGGGCCCATCGGGCTAGCCTCCGCCGAGCCAGCTGGCAAGGGTTGAGCCGAAGAGCACGCCCGTCAGCAGGATCACCAACCCGGTCAGCCCCCAGGCCAGCACGTTCAGCCAGCGCGGGTTGGTGTGCTCGCCCATGATCCGCGGGTTGTTCACCAGTCGCAGCATGAAGACGAGGATGATCGGGAGCAGGATCCCGTTGAGGTTCTGGCTGATGAGGATGACCCCGATCAATGGCAGTCCCGGGATGAGCACGACGACCGCGCCGATCACGATCAGGGCGGTGTAGAGGCCCATGAAGGCGGGCGCCTCGCGGAACTTGCGCGACACGCCCGACTCCCATCCGAAGGACTCGCAAACGGCGTAGCTCGTGGTCAGCGGCATGACCGTCGCCGCCAGCACCGACGCCCCGAACAGACCAAACGCGAAGAGCCCCTTGGCGAAGTCGCCGGCGACCGGCGCGAGCGCCAGGGCCGCCTGGTCCGCGCTTTCGATGGTGATGCCGCGGGGGAAGATGGTGACGGCCGTCACGATCACGATGAAGAGGGCGATGGCGTTGGTCCACACGCCGCCCAGCACAGCGTCGGCGCGCTCGAACTGCAGCTCCTCCGGTCCCAGCCCCTTGTCGGCGACCGACGACTGCAGGTAGAAGAACATGTACGGCGTGACGGTGGTGCCCACGGTGGCGACCATCAGCAGCAGGGCGTGAGGAGCCAGCGAGACCGATGGCGAGACGAGAGCCCGCCCCACCTCTCCCCAGTCCGGCCCCGCCACGAAGGCGCTCACCACGTAGGCCCCGAAGACGACCGCCACTGACAGGAAGACCCGCTCCACGGCGCGATAGCTGGCGAAGACGACCAGCGCCCAGATGCCCGCCGCCACGATCGGGACGGTTGCGTAGCGGGAGATGCCGAAAATCTCCAGGGCCGCGGCCGCTCCCGCGAACTCGGCCACGATGTTCGCCCCGTTGGCGATCAGCAGCACGATCATGGCGAAGAGCGTCCAGCGGATGCCGAAATCGTCCCGGATCAGGTCGCCAAGTCCCTGACCCGAGACGGCCCCCATGCGCGCTGCCATCTCGAGCACGACCACGAGCAGGATCGTGGTGATCGGGAAGATCCAGAGCAGGGAGAGGCCGGTCTCCGCGCCGAGCACGCTATAGGTTGCGATGCCACCTGCGTCGTTCCCTGCCAGCCCGGCGATCAGCCCCGGACCCATCACGCCCAGGAAGGCCAGCAGCCCGGACCGATGGACTCGGAAGTTCGGCAGGCGCTCACGGAGCGAGCGCTGCGCGCGCCGGATCGGGCGTGGGAGGGCCAAGCGCCGGGTCATGTGGCGCCTACCGGTCCTCGGCCGGCTCGTAGATCTCCGGGAGGCGCTTGCGCCACCCCTCACCCAGCGCGCGCTCGAGGGCATCGTCCACGGTCACGATCCCCTGCATCCGACCCTGCGCGTCGACCACCGGCAGCGCCAGCAGGTTGTAGCGCGCGATCGCGGCCCCCACCTCTTCGGCGTCCAGGTCGACACTCACGCTGATCGGGTCGGACCGCATGAAGTCACGCACCGCCGTCTCCGGCACCGCGACGATCAGGCCACGGAGCGTGATCGTGCCGACCAGCACCCCGTCGGCATCGGTCACGTACAGGTAGTAGACCTGGTCGGCGTCCGGATGGAGGTCCCGCAGTCGCTCGATGACCTGCTCGGCGTTCATGTCGGGCGTCACCGTGATGAAGTCGGTGGTCATCAGGCCGCCGGCGGTCTCCTCGCCGTAGGCGAGCAGCTCGCGGACGTCGGATGCCTCCTCCGGCTCCATCAGGCCCAGCAGCTGCTCCTGTCGCTCCTCTGACAGGTCGGCGACGAGGTCAGCCGCTTCGTCGGGCCCCATCTCCTCCAGGATGTCGGCTGCCTTCTCGGGCTCGAGCGCCTCGAGGATGTCGACCTGGTCGTCAGCGGCCAGCTCCTCGAGCACGTCGGCCGCTCGTTCGTCGTCGAGGGCGGCGAGGATCCCGGCCCGGTCGCGCGGCGCAAGCTGCTCGACGATGTGGGCCACGTCCGCGGGGTGGAGCGTGCCAAGGGCCTCGTGCGGAACCCGCAGCTTCAGGCTCGAGACGCTCGACTCGACAGGGTCCACGTCCTCCCACTCGATGTAGTTCTCCGCCTCGAGGTGCAGCGCTCGGGCCAACCGCTCGCCGGGACCGGCGAGGCCCAGCCGGCGCAGGATGCCCGCCAGGCCGACGTCAACCGCCACGAGGCGCAGTCGCCCGTCGACGGGCGCGAGCTGGATGTCGTTGACGCGGACGATCTTGCGACCCTCGACGTCCACGATCTGCTTGTCGAGCAGGTCGAGCCAGAGGCGGATCTCGTCCGGGCGCTGGCGGAAGCTCTCCATGTCGATGAGCGTGGTGCGCAGGCGTGCGCCGTCGGCGTCGATCTCCTCGACATCGGTCCAGGGAAGGAAGATGTCGCGGCCAGCGGTGACGCGCACCACCAGGCCGGTGACCGGCGGATACCGCTCGCCGAGGGCCACGATCAGGTCGCGGACCTTGCCGAGGGATTCGCCGTGCCGATCGCGTACCGGACGGCCGACCAGCCGGCTGAGGAAGAGCATGAAACGACCACCTCGCTCTGGCGTCGGATGTGACGTGACGCGCGCGGGTGGTCGGGGTCGCCGCTAGGCGGTCACCCTCGCCCCGGGCCTCGGGCGCGCGCAGATTCGGCTATCGGAACCGGCATCCACCTGGGATCGTGCTACGCCTCGGTGCGTTCTCCACGGCACGACCGCTGGCCGAAGCCGCGGTCGAGTCCGCCTGATTCTAGACCGCGCCCGGTGCTCGCGGAACCCCTCAGGAAACGCTCGCCGACGTCTCATGCAGCTGGTCGCGCGCGCGAGCGCGATGCCGCGCGACTTTGGCCTGGTTGCCGCAGGTGCGCATGTCGCACCACCGTCGCCTGCCGGTCGGGGAGCGATCGACGAACAGGTACCGGCAGCCGGCATTGGCGCACACGCGGAGGCGAGAGGGGGCGTCATCGGCCAGGAACTGTGCAAGCGAGCTGGCGATGGTGGCTCGTGCCTGGTCGAGCCGGTCCCCCACCTGGGCAAAGGTGTACCGAGTCCCGTCTGGATCTCGCTCGAGCTGGTGGTAGTGGAGCCCGTGACGCAGGATGTGGTTGAGGTCGCGCAGCTGCTCGGTCGTAGGGTGGCCGGCCTCGGTCACCTCCTCGGCGACCTCGTGCAGCAGGTTGCGCAGGTGGTGAAACCGGTCGACGCGACGCGCGGTCTCGTCGAGGTCCCGTCGAAGGTGAGCGGCCTCGACCGCGAGGCCCCGGCCGCTGATCAGGCGTCGCTCGCGCAGCCAGGCCAGCAGCGAGGCTATGTCGGGGACGGCATCCACCGGCTGGCCATGCTCAAATTCGAGCGTGTTGCCGAAGGAAATGAAGAGCTCCTCGGCCTGGTCGGGCTCGGGAAGCGTCGTTCTGTCCAGTACCATGTAACCATCATACAGCGCTTGACAAGTTACTTGGACGGGGGTACAGTCTCACTGTAACCTTTCATATGGCATCTAACAGTTACAGGTCCCACGAGGGGAGGCGCAGAACAATGGTTGGTTTCTTGATCGTCCTAACGGTTCTGGTCGCATTTGACCTTGCCGCGGTCGTCTGGGGGGCCGATAGCCGCACCACCACCGGCGACCCCCCCTCGCATCACGTCTGACAAATCAGTCTCGAGCAACGCTCGCGATTTCCACACACCAGGAGGTTTCCCATGAGCCGAGGAGCAACTTATCTCGGCCTGCTCGCAAATCTGCGGCAGAACGAGATGCTCTACGAAGCACGCCGCCGCACCCACTCGACGGAGCCGATCCGCGAGCGCGACGGTCGCGGCTTCGGCGCCTCTCTGCTGCGCGCACTGCGCATCACGAAGCGCTAACCCCTTCCAACCTAGGCGGCCCAGCCCCTCATCCGGGACTGGGCCGCTTTTTTCGTGCCCCTAGAATGGCCGGATGCCTCGGCCCCGCGCGATCTCACGCACCGATTCGACGCTCATCAGCAACGCCGACATGGCACGCGTCTTCAACGAGATCGCCGACATGCTCGAGATCTCGGGCGAGCTGGTCTACAAGGCGGTCGCCTACCGACGGGTCGCCGATGCGGTCGAGCGCTGGCCCGATGACGTCGCCCACCTCTTCCAGGCCGATGAGCCGCCCAAGATCCCGGGCGCCGGCCCGGCGCTGACCACCAAGCTGGCGGAGCTGGCGACCACCGGGCAGCTGGCCTACTACGACCGCATGCGCGCCCAGGTCCCGAGCGGCCTGCTGGAGATCCTGAAGATCCCCGGCGTCGGGCCGCGAACAGTGAAGCAGCTTCACGACGAGCTGGGGATCGACTCGGTGGACGCGTTGCGGGCGGCGGCGGAGGGCGGGACGCTGCGCGGCCTGAAGGGGCTCTCGGCGCGGACCGAGGAGAACATCCTCGCTGCCATGGCTCGCCTCGCGTCGCGTGGCACGCGTCTCCTGCTGCACGACGCCGATGCGCTGATGAGCGGCCTGGTCGAACAGCTGCGCGAGGTGCGCGGCGTTCGGGCGATCGAGGCGGCCGGGTCGCTGCGGCGTCGCAAGGCGACGATCGGGGATCTCGACCTGCTGGCCGCTACCGACGACCCCGCGCAGCTGATCAAGACGCTCGACAGCCTGACGAGCGTGGAGCACGTCCTCAGCGCGGGGACCGACAAGTCGAGCATCGTGCTGACCGAGGGGCCCCAGGTTGACCTGATGGTCTGCCCGCCGGCCGCCTGGGGCAGCCACCTCGTCCATTTCACGGGCAGCAAGGAGCACAACGTCGCCCTGCGCGGCATGGCGCTCGACCGCGGCCTTTCCCTCTCAGAGAAGGGATTCAAGGTGCTGGAGAGCGGCGAGCTGCAGCCGATCGCCACCGAGGAGGAGGTCTACGAGCGCCTCGGCCTGCCGTGGATCGCGCCCGAGCTGCGCGAGGACAGCGGCGAGATCCAGGCAGCGCTGGCCGGCAGCCTGCCGACCCTCGTCAGCCTGGCCGACCTGAACGGCGACACGCACGTGCACTCGGACTGGACCGATGGCGTCGATTCGATCGAGGTGATGGCTCGCGCGGCACGGGACCTGGGCCGCGCCTGGATCGTGCTCACCGACCACTCGCCGTCGCTCGGCATCACCCGTGGCCTGTCCGTTGAGCGGGTCGCTGAGCAGCGGGAGGAGATCGGCCGGCTGAATACCGAGCTTGCGCCCTTCCGTATCCTGCACGGCACCGAGATGGAGATCCGTGCCGACGCCACCCTGGACTATCCCGATGACGTGCTGGCCGGGTTTGACGTCGTCGTAGCGAGCGTGCACACGGCCCGCGGCCAATCGACCGAGCAGCTGACACGGCGCACGCTGGCGGCGATCGACAACCCGAACGTCGATGTCATCGCGCACCCCACGGGGCGGATCGTGAACCGCCGCGACCCGATCGCCCTCGATTGGCCACGCGTCTTCGAGGCTGCGGCACGCACGGGCACGGCGCTGGAGCTGAATGGCAGCCCCCGCCTCGACCTGGACGACGCCCTGGCTCGCGCGGCGGGGAAGGCGGGGGTGCGGCTGACGCTGGCCAGCGACGCACATCGCACCGAGGAGCTCGAGCAGCTCCGCTACGCCGTGTCGGTGGCCCGGCGTGCGTGGCTGGAACCCGGCCAGGTGATCGGGACGCGCACGGCCGATCAGCTGCTGGAGCTCGTCGAATGACCGCCACCGACGCGCCGCGCCACGGGCTGTGGATCGTCGGCCGGCGCATCGAACGGCCCGAGACGATCGCGCTGGCCCTGGTGCTGGCGGGCATGGTGGTCTACGGCTGGTTCGCGCCACCCTTCTGGCTCGCGGTGGCGATCGCCGGCCAACTCGCGATCGGGGGGATGGGCGCCGTCTGGGTGATTGGTCCGGTCCGTTCGCGGTTCGGGTTCGCCAGGTACGCGACCTTCCCGATGGCGGCCGTGGCCCTCACCCTGCTTGGCCAGATGCTCAGCCCCACGGCCCAGGTCGCTGGCGCCCCGGTGGCCGCCCTGCTCCTGTTCGGGGCGCTGTGGTCGGAGATGCGGCTGCCTGACGGACGGTCACCGCGCCTCAGCATCGACCTCATGCTGGTGGGGATCGTCTTCGCAGCCGCCGCCGGCATCGCGGCCACCTTCCCGGCCGCATCCTGGCCTCCCGCCGTCCTGCTGGTGGTGGCGGTGGCGACCGTGCCGGCCCTTCGTGCCGCCGAGCTTCGCGGGCGCTTTGGAGTCGAGGCCGTCGGCCAGGCCGCGCTGCACCTGCTGGCGATCGCTCAGCTCGGTGCCAGCCTGGCCCTGCTCCATCTCCCCGGGGTGGTCGGCTCGGCCGTGCTCGCCTTGGGCTTTCATGCCTGGGCCGGCGCGGCCGAGGCGCTCGACAACGGTGCCCGCACCCGTGCCGTCGCAATCGAGTTCGGCAGCCTCGCGCTGCTGGGGCTGCTCGTGGCGCTCCTCCTGAGGCCGGCATGACCGACGCAGCCGCAGCTCGCTCGCCTGACCAATGCCTGAGATGCGGAGCGCCGATCCAGTCGATGGGGATCGAGGACTTTCGGGTGGGCGGCAACAGCGGCGGGTGGAAGCTCCTGTTCGGCGAGTGGGCGGAGCTGGGCGAGGGGACGCTCAAGCTCGAAGTCTTCGCCTGCGGCTCCTGCGGCAAGGTGGAGTTGCGCGTCCCGCACGAGTAGCGCCGGGCGCGTTGACACCCCTTCCGGGCTCTGCTACAACAAGGCGCCCTTCGGCCGGGAAGCCCCGCCGGACGGGCATTTCCACACCATTGACCGCCTCAAATTGAGCTTGGGGAGACGATGACGCTCGACGAGACGGAGACCATCAACCGCCAGCGCAGGCACCTCACCGATATCGCCATCGGGCAGGCGACGCGGGGGGAATGGCAGGCCGCGGTCTCCACCAACCAGCAGGTCCTGGAGCTTGGCGCCGACACGGATGCGTACAACCGGCTCGGCAAGGCGCTGGCCGAGCTGGGCCGTCACGCGGAGGCGCTGGAGGCCTACCAGGGAGCGCTGGCGCGCGATGCCACCAACCGGATCGCCGAGCGCAACGTCGGGCGCCTGCAGGTCATCGCCGGCGGTGGCGCCGCTCCCGCGGCCGCGGGCGACGGGAAGCAGGAGAAGGCATCGGCCTCGGATTTCATCGAGGAGATGGGCAAGACCGGTCATGCGCGCCTCATCAACCTGCTCCCCGCCAAGCAGCTGGCCTCGCTCTCGGCCGGTGACGCGGTCGAGCTGGTGCTGGACGGTGCCCTGCTGGTGGCGCGCGTCGGGGAGGTGGAGGTGGGCCAGGTCGAGCCGCGCATCGGCTCACGGCTCGCCAAGCTGATGAAGGCCGGCAACCGCTACGAGGCGGCCATCACCACCGTCGATCGGGACGAGGTGCGGGTGATCATCCACGAGGTCTTCGCGCACCCGGCCAACTTCGGCAAGGTCAGCTTCCCCGGCAGTGCCACCGGGCGGCCGGGTGACGTCCGACCCTACATCAAGGGCACGCCGCTCCGCTACGATGACGACGAGGAGTCCGGCGAGGAGTCGGAGGAAGAGACGGAGGAGGTCGAGGAGCTGGACACCAGCCTTCCGGAATTCTCCGCCGAACCCGACGTCGAGGAAGAGCTGCTCGAAGAACCGTAGGAGCCCGATTGAGCGAGGCCGAACGGAAGCGACTGGATCACGTCGTTCTTCCACGCCGCCTCCCCGGGCTCGCACTTCTGGAGCGCTACTTTCCCTCGCCCGCCGACAATCAGCTTGACGCCGAGCTGGCCGCGTTTGGCCGGCCGGGCGACACGGTCCTCGATCCATGGGCCGGCACCGGCTGGACCGCCCGTCGAGCGATCGCCCACGGCATGCGGGTGGTCGCCGCCGATCCCTCGCCATTCGCTCAGCTGGCGGCCCAGGCGTTCCTGCTGGCCCCCGAGCCGCTCGCCCTCGACGCTGCCTTCGCCCAGCTCGCGGCATCGCGGCGGGTGGACGTGCCATTGCGACAGCACCTCGAAGAGCTCTACGCGACGCGCTGCTCCACCTGCCGTCGCCCCGTGGTCGGGGAGCAGTTCATCTGGCCTCGCGACGGAGACGCTCCAGGCAGAAAGGTCTATCGCTGCCCCAACTGCGACGTCTCGATGGGCGGCCCGCAGGAGCGGGTCGCGCCGATCGATGATGCCGACCTCGCCAAGCTGGGGATCGACCGCCCGATCGAGCCTGAGCCGGTGCTGCCAATCGGCGACCCGGCGGCCGATCTGGAGGATGACCTGCCCCCGGCCCCGGTCGGCCTGACGGTCGAGCCCGAGCCGGAGGATGACCCGGCGGCGCCGATCGGCGAGGCCGGTGGGCCTCCGTCGCTCGCACCCGCCACACCCGACCCTCCGACCGGGTCGCTCCGTGCCGGACGCCCGCGCTACGCCTCGACCGTGCACCCGGACCCCGCCGCACCCCCCGCCAGCGACGTCCGGCAGAGCCTGCATTACCAGCAGCTGCGCGACCGGTTCCCCGTCCTGGATGGGCGCGGCGAGCTGGTCGACGAGCTGCTCGACCTGTACACGCCGCGCAACCTGTACGCGCTCCAGACG
>DATCQR010000099.1:0-2195 GCA_036569405.1 Candidatus Limnocylindria bacterium | reverse complement strand
ATGAGAAAGCCGATCTGCGTGCGATCCTCGGCGAGGCTCATCACGAGGTTCCTCGCCTGCTGGGTGACGAAGGAGCAGTCGGGGTTGGTCGTGGAGACCGTGACGTGCACGCGCCGTGCCCCGATCTCGATGAAGAACAGGACATAGAGCGTCTTCCAGAAACGCCGTCTCGACGGTGAAGAAATCGCACGCCAGGATGCCCGCTGCCTGAGCCTTCAGGAACTGGCGCCAGGTCGGGCCTCGGCGAGGGGCCGGACCGACGCCGGAGCGGCGAAGAAGCAGCGCGATGCTCGTGGCGGACGCGCGGATCCCGAGCTTTCCCAGCTCGCCTTTGATCCTCATGTAGCCCCACCGGGGGTTCTCCCTCGCCATCTGAAGGATCAGCTTGCAGACCTCCGGATCGATCGCGGGGCGCCCGGGCGGGCGATGCGGCCTCGTCCACTTTCGGGCGACGAGCGACCGGTGCCAGCGCAGCAGCGTCTCGGGACGCACGAGGAACGCGCCCCAGCGTTCTCTGGGAAGCATCCTGCTTGCCGCAGCGAGCAGCGCGCGGTCCCGGCGCCCGTAGACCGCGCTTGACCTGCCGCCGTAAGACCTCGAGCTGATGGCGAAGGACGAGGATCTCAATCTGTGCGTCATGGTCGGAGCGACGGTTCGGTGCGACAAGGGTGAGGAGCCGACGAAGGACCAGATAGAGGAGTGAAGCAAGCATGGCGGCGATACTGTCATGCCGGCCGATGCTCAACCACCGCCCACTTTGGCGGGCTGCCTGATCGAGTTCTTGTACCTCACGCGTTCCCCTTCGGAGTCTCCGCGACACACGATGGAATGCGTAGTGTCAGGGCGGCCTGCTGCTCGCCGGACCGCCGGCGTGAAACTTCGGTTGGCACACCTCCGCAACTAGAGGGTCGCCGCGGGCGAGGGTCCCCAAGAAACGTAACGTCCGGCGAGCGTGACCCGCGCGGGTAAACCGCGGTACCGTGGAGCAGTGAACGGTCTGTCGGTCCTGGCCTCAGGCCTCCTCGCTGGCGTGCTCGTGTTCGGGGGATTGTGGATCCTGATTGCGGGCCACCAGGCGACGCTCGCGGGGGCCCGTCGTCGAAGCGGCAAGAGCCAACGGCGTGCGGCAGACGATGCCAGCGACTCGACCACGGACATTCGACACGCGGCGGCTGGCGTCGGCGCATGACACGCGGCGTCGTCGTTGTCGGCGGCGGATTCGGTGCCCTTGAGATCGCCCTGGCTTTGAGGAAACGGGACCTCAACCTTCCCGTCAGGGTCATCACCAGCGAGACCGAGATCGTCTACCGGCCGTGGCTGATCCGCGTTCCAGCCGGCGGTCTCCAACCGCCCGTCATTCCGTTCGCCCGCCTCCTCGCGGCGGCAGGCGCCGACGTCGTAGCAGGCCGCGTCACGGCCGTGGATCTCGAGCAACGCCACGTGCTGCTCGACACTGGTGCCCACATCGAATATGACCAGCTGATCGTGGCGACGGGGGCCGTCGCCGACCGTGGACGCGTCCCTGGTGGGCGTGAACACGCCGTCTTTCCCTGCGACCTCGTCGATGCCGCCGAGTTCGCGGCGCGGGTCTCAGCAGCGTCCGCTCACGTGGCGGTCGTGTTCGGCTGGGAGCGGCCCGGACCAGGGCTGGAATACGCCGCCTGGATCGCCGCCCGCCGTCCTGGCGTGCGAGTCACGGCCATCGACGGCGATGGCACCATGGAGCGCCGCTTCGGCGCCAAGGCCACGGCTCGGGTCAGGGCCCTCTTCGAACAGCGGGGAGCGCAGCTGGTCACCCAAGGCACAGTTGAGCGGATCGGCGAGGGAACCGTTGAACTCGGTGGGAGCTCGGTCGCGGCCGACCTGATTGCCGTCGTCGCGCCCCTTCGCGGCAGCACCGAGTGGCTGCCAGAAAGTCTTCTGGACGAGCGGGGCATGCTGCGCGTCGACAGTGCGATGGCCGCTGGAGCCCGCATATTTGGGATCGGCGACGTGGTGGCGGTGCCCGACGGTTACCGCCTCCCACCGGCGCTGCGCTCGATCCAGGCGACGGCTCCGGGGATCGCCCGGAATGTGGCCGGCGCGCTCGGCGGCGCCGCCCCGCAAGCCGTTCTCCGCCCAGGCCAGCCCGATACGATGCTGCCGGACCTGGCGGGAACCGCCGTGCTCGTTCGAGACCGGCGGTTGCTCCTCGG
>DATCQR010000098.1:0-16879 GCA_036569405.1 Candidatus Limnocylindria bacterium | reverse complement strand
GCCTCCACGAGCCCCGCCTCTACCTCGGCGATGGGCCGCACGGAGCGCTCGCCGCTGGCCCGATCGGTCACCTCCGCGCCGCCCGCTGCCAGGGATCTGGGCGAGATGGTGACGATGCGTGGCATGCCGAGTAGCTCGGCGTCGGTCAGCTTCACGCCGGGTGACTCGTCACGATCGTCGTAGAGCACCTCGACGCCGGCATCGGTCAGTCGCTGGTAAAGGCCTTCCGCCGCTTCGGCCACGGCCGGATCGCGGGATGCGCTCAGCGAGACCAGGTGGGCGGCGTAGGGCGCCACGGACTCCGGCCAGACGATCCCCTTGTCGTCGTGATGCGCCTCGACGATGCAGGCCATCGCCCGTCCGAGCCCGATCCCATAGCTGCCCATGACGATCAGATTGCGGCTGCCATCCTCGGCGAGGTAGGTGGCGCCCAGCTTCTCGGTGAAGTCGGTCCCCAGCTTGAAGATGTTGCCGACCTCGATCCCCTGGCGCAGCACAACCGGAGCGCCGCAGTTCGGGCAGGCGTCGCCGGCGCGAGCGTTGGCGATGTCCACCACCAGGTCCGGCTGGAAGTCGCGACCGACATTCACGTTCAACAGGTGGTAGCCGTGCTTGTTCGCGCCCGCCACCAGGTTGGGCGAGCGCGCGACCAGGTCGTCCACCACCACCGTCGTGCCGGTGGCGCCGATGGGTGACGCGTAACCCGGGACCATTCCCGCGACGACGATCTCCTCTGCCTGCGCGGGGCGCAGCCCGCCGATGGCCTTCACCGCGTTGCTCAGCTTCGTCTCGTTGACTTCGAAGTCGCCGCGCACGATGGCGGTCACCAACCGACCGTCGCCGGTGACGAAGAAGATCGCCTTGGCCGCGCGGTCCTCGCCGACCCCCAGGAACTCGGCCAGGGCGGCGATGGTCGGCGTTTCGGGGGTCGCCACCTCCTCGGTCGGGCGAGCCTCCTCGACCGGTGGCTCGGGCTTGGCGACGATTGCGATCTGCTGGTTGGCGGCGTAGTCGCCGGTCTCGCAGATCACCAGGGTGTCCTCGCCGGCATCGTTGAGCAACATGAACTCGTGCGCGAGGCTGCCGCCCATGATCCCGACATCGGCTCCCACCACCACCGTCTCGAGGTCCAGCCGCCGGAAGATGCGCTCATAGGCGCCGTAGTGGAGCTGGTAGGAGCGGTCCAGCCCGGCCTCATCGGCATCCAGGGTGTACGAGTCCTTCATCACGAACTCGCGCACCCGGATCAGCCCGCCGCGGGCGCGCGGCTCGTCGCGGAACTTGGTCTGGAAGTGGTAGACGATGGCAGGCAGCTGCCGATAGCTCTTGACGATGTCCCGCAACAGGTCGGCCACGACCTCCTCGTGCGTCATGGCCAGCACCATGTCGCGCCCGCCACGGTCCTTGAAGCGGACCATCTCGGGGCCGATCTTGGCGTAGCGCCCGCTCTCCTTCCACAGCTCGGCGGGATGGACGACCGGCATCTCCATCTCCTGCCCGCCAATGGCGTCCATCTCCTCGCGGATCACCTGCTCGATGCGCTGGCTGACCCGGAAGCCCAGCGGCAGCAGGGAATAGATCCCCGCTCCCAGCTGGCGAATGTATCCGGCGCGCACCAGCAGCCGATGCGAGGCCATCTCGGCGTCGGCGGGGTTGTCGCGGAGCGAGGTGAAGAAGAGCTTGGAGACGCGCATGGAGGGCGAAGAATAGCGGACCGGTCCCTCGCCGGCGGCTGTGAGCGGCCTTATCGCGCCGATTCGTCGCCAGATCGCAGCCTGGCTGCTCCTAGGCAGATTCGACCGCCTTCGCATGCCGATCCGGCGACCGACCCACGCTCAACTTGGCCTGCGGGGCCTCACCCGCTGCCTTCGAGCGCCGCCTAACGCCAACCCCATTGCGATCTGGCAACTTTGACCGGCAGTAGGAAGCCAGCTGCGATTCGACGGCCAGGATCGGCTCAGTCAGGCTCGGGATCGGCCTTGGCTTCGGTGGTGGCCGCGGGCGGGCCTTCGCCATGGTCGTCGTGCGCCAGTCCGACCAGGTGCTCGCTGGCGCGCAGGGCGCGCACCGGCAGGAGGGCGAACAGCAGGAGGCCAAGCGAGGCGGCCAGCAGGCCGTCGATGCCCTGCCATTGGGCGGCACCCCCTCCCAGCAGGGCGCCAGTGATCTGGCCAAGGGCCAGGAAGACCGAGTACAGGCCCATGATCGCGCCGCGGTCGGCCGGATGCGCCTCGCTGATATCGGCCAGCAGCCCGAGCGCGGCCGGCGTGGCACCAGCCAGCACGAAGAGGCCACCCAGTGCGACGAGGCCAAGGGGCAGCTGCAGGAGGAGCCCGAAGCCGGCCGAGTGGTTGAGGCCGAACGCAGCACCCACCATCAGCAACCCGCCCGCGAGACCGATCACGATGATGGTGGTGCGCCGATAGGCCTTGAATCGGCCACCCCAGAACAGCAGCCCGACGAAGAAGACGAGGAGCGCCCCCGCCAGGCCGATGCTGATCTCGTTCGGTCGGAAGCCTCCCATCAAGAGCTGATCGGCGAACTTCGGCGAACGCTCGCGAACCAGCTGGAAGATCGACTGCGAGGTCCATGTCCCGATGACGGCGTTGAGGGCGATCCAGGTCGGTGCCAGGAGCCACACTCGCGGGCTGCTGATCACCCGCCGGTAGCGCGCGAAATCGAACCTGGTCGGACGCACCTCGGCGGAATCGACCGGCTCGCCCTCCGGCGGATGGCCCTGGCTCGCCAGGTCTGTGACGCCCCATCGGTAGATGACGAAGGAGACGCCGTACAGGCCCGCGTTGAGCAGGAAGGCGACGCGCGCGAAGACCTCCCACAGGGGGCCTGCCGCGACCAGCCCGATCCCCAGGCCGGCAATGGTGGCCGCCTCGAAGCGCGCGACCGTCCGGCCGCGGAGCGGCACGTCGCGGGTGGTGGCGATGGCGATGTAGCCCAGGATCGATGGGACGCTGGCGCCGGCGGCGGCTCCCTCGATGAAGCGGGTGACGCCGAGCAGGTAGAGATCGGTGGTGGCGAAGGTGAGGACCACCGCGACAGCCCCGAAGACGGGGCCCCATTGCATCACCCGGTGCGCCCCAAGGTGGTCGGAGAGGATGCCGAACCCTGGCGACAGGATCAGCTCGGCGACGAAGTAGGTGGCCATCATCAAGCCGAGCAGGAAGGCGGTCATCTCGACGCCGCCATGCGCCGGGAGCTGGGTGGCGTAGTACGAGAAGAGCCCCCCGGTCAGGCCCGTGCTGAATCGCAGCGTGAATGTGCCAACGAGGACGGCGCGGATCGAACGACTAGCGCCGTTGTTCATGCCGGTGGCTCCAGGCGCTCGCCGGCCGGCTCACCAGGTTCGGTCGCAGCCGGTGCAGCGCTCACAACGGCTCGACGCCGCGGCCTGAACCGAACGCCGGCGACCGTCGCGCCGGTCAGCAGCACGACCCCGCCTCCCGCGACCAGCACACGAGTCTGGCCGGCCTCCGCGGCCCCGGTGCGCTCGGCCAGCGCCCGCTCCGCATCCCGGCTGGCGAGGTCCAGGTCATCGGCCTCGTACGCGTCGCGCGCAGCCTCGAGGTCGGACGCGGGGTTGGCCCCCAACAGGCCGATCGACTCCAGGACGGTCTCCTTCTCCGCGACCCGTTCGGTGGTGACGGAGATGTCCGTGAGCACCGCGACCTGGAGGCCGGCTTCGGCCTTGGCGGCCTTGAGGCCACCGTCTCGCTCGAAGAGTACTTCGAGCTCGGGCGGGGGAGTGAGATGCAGGTCGCTCGCCCTGGACGCCACCTCGCCGCGTGCATCGAGGACCGTGCCGGCCAGTGCGAGGGCTGCCTCGGCCTCGTCGAACCTCCACGATCCCAAGGAGCCTCGCAGGTCCTTCGGCAGGTTCCATGGGCCCGCCTCCTCGACCACCGACGCGTATTGATCGCGTGCGACGGCGCGCTCCTGAAGCTGCCGCTGCTCGTCCTTGTTGACCACCCAGTCGGTCCAGAGGTCGTCGAAGTTGGCGCCGGCCCGCTGGTCGAGCAGGTCGAGGAGCTGCTGCCAGCCCTGGAGATTGACATCGCCGGCGATCTGCGGATCGCCGCCCCCGTTCGCGGGCTGGTACGCCATCTCGCTGGCATCGGCCCCGCGCCACACGGCCTGCAGCCCGGCCACGTTGGTTCGCCCGAAGATCAGCCCGGCGAGGTGGTAGCTGGCGGCATAGGCGTACTGCTCCACCCCGATCTCGACGCCGCCGATCTCGCCCCAGTCGTTGAGGGGGATCTTGTTTGCCATGAGTGCATCGGTCAGGTCGAAGGCATCGCCGGTGGCGCCGATGGCATGCGCCGCCTGCACCCCGTAGAACTCCGCGTACGCCTCGCCGATCCATCGGTCGCGGAAGAGATCTCCGTTGAACCAGATGTGCGCGGCCTCGTGCAGCCCGACGTATGCATCGGCGTCGTAGCGGACCCGGATGATGCCGCTCAGCTTGTTGTAGATGCCGGCATAGTCACCCAGGCGGCTCGTGGCGGCCTCCTCGACGACAAGCGTCCCGGGAGCCTCATAGGGAAGGCCGATGAGGCGCTGCAGCGCCGGTAATCCATCGGTCATGAGGGCGATCATGGCCGTACCCCACTCGGGGTCGTCCTGCCAGGCGCGCACCTTCAGGGGAGCGGGCCGACCACCAACCTGGACCGTGAGCAGCGCGTCGCTGAACGCGCCCGCGCGATCCGCGGACAGATAGGCGAAGAAGTCGAACGGATCGGGGAGAGAGGTCGTAGCCAGGACGATCTCGCCTCCGGCCCCCACCGAAGGGGTCAGGTCCTCACCCTGCACCGTTGGGCGGAACCCGCCGGGCAGGATCACGGTCACGCTTCCGCCAGGCTCGCCAGAGCTTCCGAAGGCCCAGATCGGGAAGGAGACGATGCTCGAGCTGATCCGCAGGTTGCGATCCGGCGCACCGCCCGGGTCAGGCAGGTCGAACGTCACCCGATACGGATAGCTCTGCTCGAAGTAGACCCCCTCGGGAAAGGTGACCGTCACGCCCACGAAGTCGGGGTCCGAGGTGTCGATGGCGATCGCCAGCCGCTGCCCGCCCGATGACGCGGCCACGTTCGTGGCGCCCGCCTGCACGGCGAAGATGGCGCTGGGGTAGTAGGCGAGCCCGTCTTCGGGATTCGGGGTGTAGGAGGTCGCCACCGCGTCGATCGTGACGTGGACCCGGCGCTCCTCGGGGAGCGCCTGGTAGCGGGTCTGCGCGATCACGACCAGACCGCGATCCGCGGCCAGCGCGACGCGGCCGGGGAGCAGCGCCGGGCCAAGGCCCAGCAGGATCAGTGCCGCGGCCGCGGCAACGGGGACGATGCTGCTTGTCGCTCGGCGCATGACCCCCGCAGGATAGGCGGAGACCGCCGTCAGGCGCTCTTGGCGAATGCCTCGAGCCCGAATGCGGTCTCCAGCTGCTCAGCCGGCCGGAAGCCGACCGCTGCCTTCGGCGGCTCGCCGGGTGCAAAGAAGGCGACGGTGGGGATGCTCATCACGCCGTAGTGCATGGCGGTGTGCGGATTCGCGTCCACGTCGAGCTTCAGCACCTCGACCGAGCCGGCGTACTTCTCCGCCAACTTCTCGATCTCGGGTGCAACGAGTCGACAGGGACCGCACCAGGCGGCCCAGAAGTCGACGATGACCGGCTTATCGCTCTGGATCACCATCTGCTCCCAGTTGGCGTCGGTCGCCTCGCGGATGTTGGACATGGGTCTTGCTTGGTCCTTTCCCTGTGTCGCGCTCAGCCGGCGACCTGTCGAAGCATGCGATAGACCTCGAGCACCTGTGGGTGCGCGAGCCGATAGAAGACAGTGCTCCCCTCGCGTCGTGAGGCGACGATCCCCGCTGCCCGCAGGACCGAGAGATGCTGACTCATGTTCGGCACCTGGCAGCCCACGTCGCGGGACAGATCGCTCACCGATCGCTCGCCGTCGGCCAGCCGTTCGACAACGCACAGCCGCTTGGCGTCCGAGAGTGCTCGGGCGATCGCGGCGGCGCGGTCGCGCAGAAGATCGGCGTTGAGCGTGGCGTCCATCCCGACTATTGTGTCACTGCTTGCGCAAGGACGCAAGTATTCTCGCTGCCGAGACGCTGGATTGCCGCGACAGGCAAGGTGTCACGCAGGCAGCACAGGATGCCGACATGACCATTCAACTTTCCTGCCCCTGGTGCACCGATGAGGTCACCTTCACCATCAACGAGGCCGATGAGGAGCTCGTGTGCGACAGCTGCTCCACGCGCATGGACTTCGCTCCCGACCCCGGCGTTACCTACGAGCTGCTGTACGCGTCGGTCGCCTGATCCGACCTAGCCCAGCTCCTCGGGAAGTGGCAGCCCCAACCCGCGCAGCAGGTGCGCAATCGTCCGCTGCTCGCGGACGCGGATGGCGCCACCTCGCGTGCGGTGGCGTTGCTCTGGCAGCCTGACGAGCTCGACCTTCCTGCCAGCGCCGTGGAACGCCTCCACCAGACGCTCGGAATGTCGCAGGTGCACGTTCTCGTCGACGGTGCCGTGGATCAGCAGCAGGTCGCCGTGCACGGCCCCGACATGCATGAGCGCGGACGACTCCCGGTAGCCATCCGCGTTCTCGCTCGGGAGACCCAGGTATCGCTCCGTGTATGCGGTGTCGTAGCCGATCCACTCGCTTACCGGGGCGACCGCCACCCCCGTTCCGAAGAGATCGGGCTCGCGGGCCATGGCCATGATCGACATGAATCCGCCGTAGCTCGCCCCGACGACGCCGACCCTGCCCAGATCCAGCTCGCCACGCGCCGCCAGCTGCCGCAGGGCACCTGCCTGATCTGCGACCTCGTTCCATCCCATCTGACGGTTGACCGCTGATTCGAACGCCAGCCCCCGGCTCTCGGTTCCCCTGCTGTCGACCACGACCACGGTCGCCCCGTGTTGGGCCAGGTACTGCCGAAGGCCGAACGCGGTCAGTTCCCAGTCGTTCTTCACGTACTGCCAGTGGGGTCCGCCATAGACCCACAGCGCCGCCGGTGCAGGGGCGCCCCGCGGAGCGGCGGAGCGGTACACCGCGGCGTGCAGGGTAGTCCGCCCGTCCGCGGCAACCAGCTCGACCAGCTCCGGCGGATCGAGCTGCGCTTCCTCCGCGGTCGTGGACGACGCATGAATGAGCACGGAGTCGCCCTCGCGGGTCTCGACGGTGAGGCGCGGGGCATGCCGGAGGTCCGACCAGGTGTCGATCCAGCGCTCGCCATCCGGGGCGGCCACCACGGTGTGCCAGCCGGGTTCCGTGCTCAGGCGCTCCGGGTCTGCGGTCGGCTCGGCGGGGTCGACCGGTACAGCGTACAGATGGCGTTCGAGGACTCCGTCGCGAGTCCCCGTGAAGAGAACCTCGCCTCGCGCTGCGCTGATGGCCACCACTGACGTTACGGCCCATTCTCCCTGCGTCAGCACGCGCTCGAGATCGCCGGCAGGGGAGCGCAGCTCCAGATGCCGAAAGCCACTGCGCTCCGTCGAACGCAGGATGCGGCCATCGGCCAGTACCCGCGTGTCGTCGTCCAGGTTGATCCAAGGTTCGCTTTCCTCCGTCCATAGCGCCTCGGTGGACCCATCCACCCCGACCCGAAGCCACTCCAGCGTCCGCTGCGCCCGCGGCAGCACGGCGACGAGCCAGCCGCCAGATGGATCGGCGACCACCCTCGCCAGGTAGTCGTCGGCCTGCATGGGAAGGAAGACCTGCCCCCACGCCGAACCGGGGATCGACGCAATGCGCAGGGTCACGTGCGCATTTGGGCCACCGGCGAACGGATAGTGATGCACCTCGTCGCGCGGCTCCGACCCCGTGGCGTGTGCGATCGTGATGGGCGGGATGCCGCGCTCGTCGACGTGCGCAAAGGCCAGGAACTGCGAGTCGGCGCTCCACCAGGCGCCCTCGAATCGCCCGAGTTCCTCGGCCGCCGCGAACTCGGCCAGTCCGTTGAAGACGCCCTCCTCGGCGTCATGGGTGATTCGTCGCGGTGGCCCGTCGTGCACCGCTGCCACGTGCAGGTCACCGCCCATGGAGAACGAGACGAACCTGCCGTCGGGGCTGAGGGATGCACCGCCAGCATGGTCAGCGCCCGCGATCTCGTGGACGCCGCGTTCAATCTGTGGCCCGAACGCGACGAAGAGGCGGCCGTTCATGGGGATCAGCAAGGTCGGCTCTTGCGCGTCACCCGCCCACGCGAACGAGGTCACGCCCAGCTCGATCGCTCCCGTGCGCTCGCGCAGCAGATGATCCGCTCTCGAAAGTGTCTCTTCGCGGGTTGTCTCAGGCAGCGGGACGGCGATCTCGACCCGCTTGCCGCTCGCCAGGTCGTGGCGCCACAGCGACCGCACGAGCGACCCATCCGGACTGTGCAGGTAGGTGATCGACCGACCGTCGGGGGCGAAGACGGCACTCCCGGGGGCATCCATGCCGGGCTCGGGACGACGGGCCACGTCGTCGAGCGTCAGAAGCTGCGGGCTCACGATGTATGCCAGAACGGCCCGAGGTCAGCTCTCGTCTATCTCGATCGTGTCGATCCGGTCTCCGGGCTGCGAGTCGCGCTGCGGGTCGCGCTCGCGGATGCTGTTCACCACGTCCATCCCGGACGTCACGCGGCCGAACACCGTGTGCCGCCCATCGAGGTGCGGCGTCGCGCCAAAGGTGATGAAGAACTGCGACCCGTTCGTGTTCGGGCCGGCATTGGCCATCGAGAGCGTGCCGGGCCCCTCGTGGCGGCGCTTAACCGACAGCTCGTCACGGAAGGAGTAGCCCGGGCCGCCGGTTCCGGTGCCGGTCGGATCGCCAGCCTGGGCCATGAAGCCCGGGATCACGCGGTGGAAGGTCGTGCCGTCGTAGAAGCCCGCACGGGCCAGGTTCACGAAGTTCTCCACCGTCATCGGTGCGTCCGCGGCGAACAGCTCAGACGTGAACTCACCGCGTTCCGTCTTGAAGCGCGCCGAATACGACTTGGTGAGGTCGAGCGTGCCGCTGGGCGCCGCCAATCGGTCAGCCATGCTTACTCCGAGGGTGCGGAATGGGACAGACCGATGCTAGCCGAGGAGGGCGCCCTGCGCTCAGCGGCTAGACAGCAGGCAGACCGGTTGCAGCCGCGTATCTCGCGCCCGCTCGCGAGACAGATTCCACGCCTGCCAGGCCTTTCCCGCCGGATCGCGACCCAGGAAGCGCCTCCACATCGTCACCGCCTCGAGAGCCTGCTTCGCTACCGGGCCAGGCAGCGCGCAGAGATTCTCGGCCATGACCGATAGCGCATCGTCCCCGAGGATTGCGAGGTAGTAGACGTCGAGACCCGTCTCTCCTCCCGCGGCAACGAGCTCGGGGTGGATCGCGCGCTGGATGTTCTGCTCGGCGATGAACTTCACCGGCCCGATGACGTTGAAGAACAGGCCGAACACGAACGAGAGCACCAGCATCCCGTGGATGAGCCAGCGGGTCCGGTTCCTGGCGAGGGTCACCGTGGCGATCACCGCGCCGATCGCTAGCCAGGCGATGGCTGCCAGCACGTAGAAGCGCAGCTCCGTCCATCCATATGCGTCCTGGTACAGGCGCAGGCGCAGGAATGCGGAGGCCAGGACCACGATCGTCAGGAGCACCAGGCCGATGGCGGTCAGCACGTAGGTCCGCGTCCTGGTCCGCACAAAGCCCTCCAGGGCAAGGATCAATCCAGCGACCAGGAACGCGACGGCCAACAGCTCGAAGAAGCCACGCCGGGCGTACTCGGCGTAGGTGATGCCGCTCGCATCGAGGGTGTCACGGCCTCCGAACAGGTACGCCCCCTGCAGTACCACGAAGCCGATGAAGAGAAGATCCAGCACCACGAGCACGGTCACAGCCTCGGCGGAGCCGAGGCGGGGTCGATCGGATGCGACCGCATCCGTCGTGGTCCCGAGCGGGCGATCCTCCCCTCTGGCCACGAACGCGAACAGGCCTGCCGCGACCCACGCCACGATCGCCGCGAGGGCGAGCCGACTCGGCAGTGATCCGAGATCGAGATTCCAGACGAGGAGGTCTCCGGTGATCCGCGCAAACACCGCGTCAGCGGACGAGAAGAGTGCGACGAAGACGAGCACGAGAGGCACGGCGATCAGCAGGCCGCGCAGGACTGGCACGAATCTGCCCGGGCGTGAGCGTCCCCGCAGCGTCGATGTCATTCTCGCGAGAGCCGCGAAAGGTCCCACGCCCCCGACGATCCCAGACAGCGCCAAACGTGCGCCCAGGCCTGCGATCGCGGCGAATGGACGCTCCAGAACTCGCAGGCCGCCGAAGCTGACGAGGGCCGCACCAGAAAGGGCGATGGCGCCCACGACGTCGAGCGCCACGAGCGTGCCATCGCCGCGCAGGGAGACAAAGGCAGCGAGGATCAGTGCTCCCGGCGCCAGCCAGCCATCAAGCAGGCGGGGTCGCGGCGTGGGCCCGTCGCGCACGACCCACCCAGCGAGCAGCACAGCAAGGGTCGCGATCAGGACATTGATCCCGAACGCCGCATCGACGAAGAGGAACTGGGCGAGCAGTCCCGACGCCAGCGCGACGAGACCGATCCCCGCCGAGGCACGGACCACGGCCGGAGCAGAATCCATCGGTCCAGCCATGATCCTCTCGGGCGTCAACGCTCAGTGCTCGATGTCGATCACCAGGCGGCTCGGGTCAGAAAGGGCCAGGACTCGGAAGCAGCCGGCGCCGTTCAGGCCGAGGTACCAGGTGCTCACCGCCTCGAAGTCGCCGCCTTCGATCAGCTGCGCCAGCCGGTCGAAGCCGGGCTTGAAGCTGGTCGACCCGCCGTAGGTCAGGCCACCCTCGGGGGACAGCTTGGTGGCGCCGTGCATCGTGACCCGCAGGAACGCGGTTCCGGCGACGTCCATCTCGATGCCGCTTGGATCCGCGTACATGGGAGGCAAGACCCCTTCGATGACGGCGTCGGGGAGGCCCGATGCGAACTCGAACACGACCCGGTCGTACCCATCATGCGTGCCGACCCTGACGTCGGTGATCTGGGCCCGGTTGGTCGTCGAGGCGATGGTGGCCGATGGAGTGCAGACGAACGCCGGCAGGCTCTCGGTCGGCTCGCTGGCGGCAGCCGATGCCTCGACGCTTGCGGCCTCTGACGCCGTGGTGGACGGCGCGGCACTGGGGGAGGCGATCGGCGAGTCGCTCGGCGCGACCGAGGGGCTTCCGGCGGCGCAGCCGGCGAGTGCCAGGCTGACGATGAGGGTCAGGCCGCCGAGCGCGGGGCGTGAGAGCTGCATGCGAGTCATTGTGCCCCGGGGACGCCCACCCCGGCCGATTCGTTACGCGCCATCGGCCGTGGGGTGCCTGAGCCTCTCCTCGAGGAGCCGCCGTTCAGCCGGGTTGTCGGTCAGGGACAGCGCACGACGATCGGCCGATCGGGCTTCGTCCAGCCGCCCGAGCCTGCGTAGGAGCTCGCCGCGCGCCGCGTGGAAGAGGTGATATCCGTCGAGGCGCGTCACCAGCGGTTCAATCTCCAGGAGCGCGATCTCGGGACCCGAGACCTCGGCCGACGCGAGGGCCCGATTCAGGGCCACCACCGGCGTCGGCTGCAGCGTGAACAGGCGGTCGTACAGGGCCACGATCTCTGCCCAGTCGGTCGCGGCATATGAGGGCGCGGTGGCGTGCACCGCCACGATCGCCGCCTGCAGGAGGTGCGGCCCCGGGCGACCCATGCGCAGCGCGCGTTCGACCAGGTCGCCGGCATCGGCGATAGCTGACCCGTCCCATCGCGAGCGGTCCTGGTCCGGCAGAAGGATCAGCGACCCGTCGGGTGCGAAGCGTGCCTCGATCCTGGCCAGGTGCAATCGCATGAGTGCCAGCAGGCCGAGTGGCTCCGGCTCATCTGGCATCAGCCGCACGAGCAGCGAAGTGAGCCATTCGGCGTCGCGGGCCAGGTCGCGGCGATCTGCAGCCGCGCCGTCGGAGGCGAGATACCCCTCGTTGAAGACGAGATAGAGGACGGCCAATACCCCTTGCAGCCGGCCTGGCAGCTCGCTCGCCTCCGGGATGCGGAACGGGATCCCGGCGTCACGGATCTTGCGCTTTGCCCGTACCAGGCGCTGGGCGACCGTCGACTCCGGGACGAGGAAGGCGCGCGCCACCTGCGTCGTGTCGAGGCCGCCGACCGTGCGGAGCGTCAGTGCCACCTGGGCGTCTTGCGACAGCGCGGGGTGGCAGCAGGTGAAGAGGAGGCGGAGCCGATCGTCTGCGGCGAGCGGCCCGCCGGTTGCGATCGGCTGCTCCATCTCTTCCGCCTCTGCGCCGAGCTGTTCCAGCCGCTGCCGAAATCGCGCGTCTCGCCGCAGCCGGTCGATGGCCCGGCGGCGTGCCGTTGTCATCAGCCAGGCGCCCGGGTTGCGGGGCAGCCCGTCGATCGGCCAGTGCTCAAGCGCCGAGACGGAGGCCTCCTGCACGAGCTCCTCGGCAAGGTCCCAGTCACCCAGGATGCGCACCAGCGAGGCGATCAGTCGCGTCCGCTCCTCCCGCAGGACCAGGTCCAGGGAGCTGTCGACGGCGTGGCGTTCGGTCAAGGAAACTCCCGAGCTGGCGATTGGCCCCCCATGCCATGGAACGGTTAGGATGGGCGGCGCCTGCCTGAACCGGCATCCACGGTAGTCTGGGAGCCCATCGGTTGCACACTCGGCGCGTCACCACGCTGCTCATCACGGGAATCATGCTCGCCGCCTGCTCCGCAACCGGGCAGAGCGCCACGCCCGGAGCGTCGAGCGGAGCCGTCCCGAGTGACGCCCCAAATGCGACACCATTGCCCACTCCCACCGTCGAGCCGACCCCAACCGCGACGCCGCCCGGCGGCGTCTATTCCGGAACCGTGGGCGGCCAGCTCGATCCGCGGGTCGCGGACCTCCCGCTGCGGGTCTACGTGCCGAACGAGCTGTCGAACGACGTGGCGGTCATCGACCCGCAGACCCTCACCGTGATCGGCCGCTTCGACGTCGGCGCCGCTCCCGAGCACATCACCCCTGACTGGGACCTCAGCAAGCTGTACGTGAACAACATGAACGGCGCCTCGCTGACGGTGATCGATCCGCTCACCGAGAAGCCGTCCGGGACGCAGCAGGTTCCGTTCCCGTACAACCTCTACTACACGCCCGATGGCTCGAAGGCGATCGTCGTGGCCGACTACCTCGGCATGGGCATGATCGCCGACAACGGCCTCTACTTCTACGATCGGGAGACCTGGAAGCTGCTGAAGTTCGTGCAGGTCCCCTGGCCGGGAGTCAACCACCTCGACTTCTCCCCTGACGGAAGCTTCCTCGTCGTCAGCTGCGAGAGCGCGGGCGTGGTGGCCAAGATCAACACGCAGACGATGACGGTCGAGGGCTCCGTCAAGCTGGGCGGATCGCCACTCGACGTGCGCCTCGCTCCCGCCGGCGACGTCTTCTTCGTCGCAAACCAGGGCACCAACGGCGTCGACGTGGTGGATGCGCTGAGCATGGAGCGCGTCGACTTCATCCCAACTGCCAAGGGAGCGCATGGGTTCGCCCTCAGCCGCGACGTCACCCGGCTCTTCGTCATGAACCGCCTTGCGGGCTCCATCTCGGTGATCGACGTGGCAACGCGCAAGGTCGTCGACACGTGGGAGGTCGGCGGTTCGCCGGACATGGCCGCCCTCTCCCCGGATGGCACCCAGCTGTGGGTCTCCAACCGCTTCCACGGCACCGTCATGGTGCTCAATCCGGAGACTGGGGAGGTGATCAAGGTCATCCCGACCGGCGGGAACCCGCACGGCCTCACCTTCTGGCCCCAGCCCGGCACCATCAGCCTGGGCCACAACGGCAACATGCGTTGAGTCCCTCCTCCAGCCGATGAGAGGCGGGGGGGTGCTGGCCATCACGGCCGGCCTGTTGCTGGCGGCCTGCTCCACGACTTCCCCCAGCCCTTCTTCGTCGCCCTCCGGCAGCGCTCTGGCCAGCCCGTCGGCAGGTCTGCCGAGCGTCGCACCATCGCTCCCTGCCGAACCGAGCCCGACCCCGATTGGCGGCGTCTACGCGGCCACCACGAGCGGCCAGATCGATCCATCGCTTGCCGGCGTCCCGGAACGTGTCTACGTGCCGAACGAGCTGTCCGGTGACGTCACCGTCATCGATCCTGCCACCTTCGCGGTCGTCGGCACGCTCACGACGGGTGCGTACCCGGAGCACGTCACCCCAGATTGGGACCTGAAGCGGCTGCTCGTCAGCAACATGAACGGCGGCAGCCTGTCGGTGGTCGATCCCCGGACAGCGCAGGCAGTCGACAGCATCGGCCTTTCGATCTTCCCGTATGCGGTCTACTTCACCGTCGATGGCCAGAAGGCGATGGTGGTCACCGACTACATCTCGCCCTCACTCGTCAAGGACAACGGCGTGACCTTCTACGACCGAGGCAGCTGGGAGCTCCTGAAGTTCGTCCAGGTGCCATGGCCGGGCGCCGACGACCTGGACCTGTCCGCGGACGGGAGCTACCTGATGATTAGCTGCGAGTACAGCGGGCAGCTGGCGAAGGTGGACACCAGCGCGATGGCATTGACCGGCAACGTCGAGGTCGGCAGCCTGCCCCGAGACGTCCGCCTGGCGCCGGATGGCCGATCCTTCTTCGTCGCCAACGAGGGGCTCGACGGCGTCCAGGTCGTGGATCCGGAGGCCATGGCCGTGACCACCTTCATCCCGACCGGCGACGGTGCCCATGGCCTGGAATTCAGCCGCGACACCTCGCAGATGTTTGTGGCAAATCGTGCCGCCGCGACCATCTCCGTCATCGACCTCGCGTCCCTGAAGGTGGTCGCGACCTGGTCGGTGGGCGGTTCCCCCGACGAGATGGTCCTGTCGCCGGACGGGAGCCAGCTATGGGCGTCGAACCGATACCACCGATCGGTATCGGTCATCGACACGCAGACCGGCGAGGTCCTGACCACCATCCCGGTCGGCGCCAGCCCGCACGGATTGACCTATTGGCCGCAGCCAGGTCGCATGAGCATCGGCCAGAACGGCAACATGCGCTGACGGAGCTGGTCTACCGCTCGACGATCGGCCGGATCTCGAGCGTATCCGGGGCCGGCCAGGACGACGCGAGCATGATGGCGGCATCGAGGTCGGGCACGTCGAGGATGCCGTAGCCGGCAACCATCTCCTTGCCTTCGACGAATGGCCCGTCGGTGACTGTCACCTCGCCCGACGGGTCGCGTCGAATGGTGGTCGCGGTCGATCCGGGCTGGAGCTCGTGACCGTCCAGGATCTCGCCGGAGGCGGAGTGCTCGCCCCACCAGGCACGCACCTTCTCGTACAGGGCGCCCTGTTCGGCTTCGCTGAGGTGGCCCCAGGCGTCATCGGCCCCGGCGATGATGAGCATGTACTTCATTGGTCCTGCAATCCTCCCGCTGCGTCCGGTCATGATGACGACGAACGGCGGGCCGCATCCACGACACGACCTCACAAACGGGGCATGTGACACCGTTATACGCGTCGTGGCCGGTTACTTCACAATGCACCGATGACTCCCGCCACCGGCCGCCCATCGACGCTGGCGGTGGCCGCGGCGCTGGGTACGGTCTACGTGCTCTGGGGCTCGACCTACCTGGCCATCGCCTTCATGATCGAGAGCTTGCCGCCGCTGCTGGCGGCCGGCATTCGGTTCCTCACCGCGGGCCTGACCCTGGTCGCCTTCGTCGTGGCACGCGCCCGATGGCGACGGCGACGCGGCCTCACCGGCGAGGCTCTGGTGCGGCCGAGGGCGGTCGAGTGGCGGACCGCATTCATCGTCGGCGCCCTCCTCCTGCTCGGCGGCAACGGGATGGTCTCGATCGCAGAGCAGACGATCCCAACCGGCATCGCTGCCGTGATCATCGCCACCACGCCCATCTGGCTCAGCCTCTTCGACGCCCTGCTGACCCGCCGCATGCCGAGCCTTCTGGCGATCGGCGGGCTGCTGGTCGGGCTGGGCGGGGTGGCGATCCTGCTGCTCCCGTCGAGCGGGCTTGACTCGTTCGACCCGATCGGGATCGGCATCCTGGTGGTGGCCGCGGTCAGCTGGGCGTCCGGCTCCCTTTATGCGCGCCGGGGCCCCCTCCCGCGAAACCAGCTGCTGGGGACCGGAATGGAGCAACTCGCCGGTGGCCTGGTGCTGCTGGCGGCCGGCGTGGCGATCGGCGAGCTCGGCCGCTTCGATCCTGGTGCCGTGACGACCGCGTCGCTGCTCGGCCTGGCCTTCCTGATCGTGTTCGGCTCGCTGGTGGCCTTCACCGCCTACATCTGGCTGCTGAACCACGTGGCGGTGACGACGGTCGCAACCTATGCCTACGTCAATCCGGTGGTAGCGGTGGCGCTCGGCGTGGCATTCCGTGGCGAGACGCTCACCCCGCGCTCACTGTTGGCCGCCGCCCTGATCATTGGCGCCGTGGTGGCGATGGTCAGCGGACGCCCACGCAAGATCGAGGAGCCTGGTGCTCCGAGTGGCCGGGTCGCGCCGAGCACTTGATCGCCTACCGGTAGCTACGATGGCGCCGTGAACCCCATGGCGACGGTCCGACGCCTGACGGCCGTCGCGGTCTTGACGATGTTCGTCGGATGCGCGAGTCCGAGCCCCAGTCTCGTGCCGTCGCCGAGCGCAATCCCGACGCCGTCGCCATCTCCGACGGCCACGCCCATCCCCGACGTCACCTTCCCGCTCGCCGTCGTGACCGGCCTCACGAACCTCAAGGCGACGATCACCCTCGACGAGCTTGGCACGCTCGCCAGCGGCGGCCAGCTCGTGGTGCCATGCGAGGTAACCCTGACTGAGCCGGCGATAACGGCGACTGCGCCCTGCGTTGCGGCGAATCAGGTCGCCGTGGAC
>DATCQR010000097.1:0-4720 GCA_036569405.1 Candidatus Limnocylindria bacterium | reverse complement strand
CCGCCGTCGCGGGCAAGGGCCAGCATCACGCTGAGCTCCATCGCCACCATGTCCTTCATGTCGACCGCGCCGCGACCCCACACCACGCCGTCGATCAGCTCACCGCCGAAGGGGTCCTGGCTCCACGACTCGACGTCGACCGGGGCAACGTCCAAATGTGAGAGGAGGACGAGCGGCGGATCGGGGTCCGGGAGGGTGGCGGGCAGGCGGGCGAAGCACGAACCGCGGCCGGGCACCGTCTCGAGCACCTCGGCGGCCACGCCGGCCGAGGTGAGCACCTCCGCGCAATAGGCGGCGGCCGCTGTCTCGCCGCCCGTCGAGTCCCTGCCCGCAGCCGCGTCGGCCACGCCGGGCGGGTTCACGCTCGGGATCCGGATGAGTGCCCGCAGGTGCTCCACGCACTCGGCGGATGCCCGCGCCCAATCGACGGTCGTCGCGTCTCTGGCCATGTTGCTCAGCGGTAGCTCTGCGCCGGCGCCTGGCCGCTGTCAGGCAGCGCTCGTTGCATCGAGGCGTGGGCCGCGGTGTGACGGGCATGCACCAGACGCCCGAGGGGCCATTCCGCCGCCAGCAGGACCACCGCCGCTATCAGCAGGACCGGTTGCCGCCAGGCCGCGCCGATCAGCACCAGCGCGGTGATGAAGAAGCCATAGATGGCCACCCGGGTGCCCAATGCCAGGCCGAGATCGAGGATCGCCAGCCGGTCGCCGTTCGGTCGCGCCCGGTCGGGACCCCAAACGGCCCAGCTCGCGACCGCCAGGAAGCCCACGAAGACGATCACGAACAGCAGCATCCCTCCTCCGGGTCGCGGGTCGATCATCGGCTGCAGGACGGCAAACGGCACGATGCCGGCCAGCAGGAGCCCGAAGGCCGGCAGCGGGACAGCGAGCTGGAGCCACTCGAGCGCGCGCCGTCGCGCCGAGGCGTCACGCAGCCACCTGGTCAGGCTGCTGAAGGCCAGGGTCACCACCAGCCACGAATAGAAGTTGCCCGCCGGCACGCCAAACCAGCCCTCGGACTGACCGATCCCACGCCAGGTCCAAAGGCCCATCCGAATCGCGATGGCGTCGAAGGCGAGGTCGAGGCTGATCGCGAGCACCGCGTCGACGAACGGCGCGTACCGCCGACGCACGCCCAATGCATCGGTCAGGCGCATGGCGCCGGCGATGATGAGCGCCCAGGTCAGGCCGATGACGACCGGCGCCCGGTCGATCGTCAGGATCCAGTTGGCCGAGTAGTGGTACGTCTCGAAGACGAGCTGGTCGCCCTCCTCCAGCAGGATCCCGAAGGCGGCCGCCGAGATGAGCTCCAGGAACGGGAGGCGTCCGCGTCGCAGCGCCGCCACCGCTGCGCCGATGAAGAAGATCGAGGCGGAGGCCTCGATCAGCAGGTAGAGCGGGTTCACGCTCCGATGATACGAGGCCGCGGCCGGCCGGTCGTAGAATGCCGCCGTGAGCACGCAGGTGACCTCCGAGACGGTTCCCATCTTCCTCGCCGGCGAGTTCGTCGACGCTGGAACGCCGCTCGAGGTGAGGGACCCGGCCACGGGCGAGCTGGTGGCGACCACCTGGCAGGCCGGACCCGAGGAGCTCGAACGGGCCACGATCGCAGCGGTCGAGGCCTTCGCAGCCACGCGGCGCCTGGCGAGCTTCGAGCGCCGCGACGCCCTGGCGCACGTCGCCGAGCGGATCAGCCAGGATGCGGACGAGCTGGCCGAGCTCCTCAGCCGGGAGTCGGGCAAGCCGATCCGCGACGCGAAGGGCGAGGTGGCGCGCGGCTCACTGACGTTCCGCATCGCCGCTGAGGAGGCGCTGCGCATCAACGGTGAGTGGCTGCCGCTCGACTGGAGCGCGGCCAACCGGGGGCGAAGCGGGATCGTGCGCCGCTACCCGATCGGTCCCGTCGCCGGCATCAGCCCATTCAACTTCCCGTTGAACCTGGCGGCCCACAAGGTCGCGCCCGCGATCGCGGCTGGTTGCAGCATCGTCCTCAAGCCGCCGTCCAAGGACCCGCTGGTGATGCTCCGTGTGGCCGGCTACCTGGCCGAGACGAACCTGCCCAAGGGGGCCGTCTCGATCCTGCCCATGGATCGTCCAACCGGCGATCGGATGGTCGCCGACGATCGGTTCAAGCTCCTCAGCTTCACCGGCAGCCCATCGGTTGGCTGGAAGATGAAGGCCGAGGCCGGCAAGAAGAAGGTGGTCCTGGAGCTGGGCGGAAACGCCGGAGCCATCGTGGACGACACAGCGGATCTGGAATGGGCCGTGGCGCGCCTGGCGTACGGCGCCTTCGCCTACTCCGGGCAGGTCTGCATCAGCGTGCAGCGCATCTACGTCGTGGAATCGATCTTCGCCGACTTCCAGCGCCTCTTCGTCGAGAAGGTGCGCCAGCTGAAGGTGGGCAGCCCGCTCGACCCGGCGACCGATCTCGGGCCGATGGTCAATGCCCGAGCCGTGGCCCGTACGCACGAGTGGGTGGGCGAGGCACTGGAGCGTGGGGCGAAGGCGCTCGTCGGCGGTGAGCCGGACGGGCTCTTCTACCCCCCGACCGTGCTGGTCGACGTGCCGAAGGACGCGCGGGTCTGCGGCGAGGAGGTCTTCGCTCCGGTCGTCAACCTCTTCCCGGTGCCCGACTTCAAGGCGGCGATCGCCGAGCTCAACGACAGCCGATTCGGCTTGCAGTGCGGCGTATTCACCAACGACCTGGAGCGCACGCTGCTCGCGCACGACGAGCTGGAGGTCGGAGGCGTGATCGTCAACGACGTGCCGACCTGGCGCACCGACTCGATGCCGTACGGCGGCGTCAAGGACTCGGGGCTGGGTCGAGAGGGCCTGCGCTGGTCGATCGAGGACATGACCGAGCCGCGCCTGCTGGCGTTCGCCCGGCCGCTGTAGGCCGCCATGACCGATCTGGCCGCAGCGCCGGCAGGTGCCGCGATCCGCTATGCCCGTGTGCTGCCCGCTTCGGAGCTGCGCGACGGAGAGCTGATCCCGGTCGAGATCGACAGCCGCCCCGTTGTGCTGGTGCGCCACGCAGGAGCGTTCTATGCGGTGCAGAACAACTGCTCGCACAAGGACTTCCCCCTGTCTGAGGCAGGCTTCGACCCACGCGACGAGGTGCTGGTCTGCGCCTGGCACGGCGGCTGCTTCGACCTGCGAACCGGCGAGGCGGTGGTTCCGCCGGCAACCGAGCCGGTCGAGACGTTCCCGGTGCGGGTCACCGCCGATGGCTGGGTCGAGATCGGCCTCACCGGCAGCCTCGCTAGCTGAGCGACGATCGATGGATCTCGAGGCGCTCCCTTTCGTCAACTGGATCTTTTGGGCGGCCCTCACCTCGGGGTCGCTGCTCGTTGTCGGGGCAACCGAGCTGCTGGGCGGCACGACGCGCGGCTATCGGCTCTTCATGGCCGGCCTGCTTGCCGTGTGCGCGGCGGTGCTGCTTCTCTCCGAGCTGAACCTGTCGCCGGGAACGGTCGCCGACGAAACGGCGGGGATCCGTCGCGGCCTGGTCTGGGCCGTAACGGCCCTGACGGCCGCGTACCTGGGGGCATCCATCGCGAACGTGCCGCGCAGCGGCCTGGCACTGGCAGCCGGCTCGGTCGGGATCTTCTCGCTTGCCGCCCTTGCCGCGGCCGGCGGAACGCTCAGCGCGCCACTCTTCACCGCACAGCTGATGCTCATCTCGGTGGCGCTTGGAGCTGTCACTGCCGCAATGCTGCTCGGGCACTGGTACCTCGTCACGCCGAAGCTCTCACCGGCCCCGCTGCGACGCATGATGTGGGTGCTGCTTGCCGCGCTCGTGATGCAGGCCGTCCTCTTCGTCGTTGCTGTCACCGCGATCAGCAGCGGGCCGCTGGGTGGACCGATCGGGTGGCTCACCTGGCTACGCCTGGTGGCAGGCATCCTCCTGCCGATCGGGATCACGGTCCTCGCACTGCTGGCCAGCCGCGCAGCGTCCCTCCAGGCCAGCACCGGGCTGCTGTACATCGGCCTGGCGCTGGTGATGGCAGGATCGATCGCCGGCGCGAGCCTCGCCTACCTGACCGGCGTCCCAGTCTGACGATCGCGATGCAGGTCACGATCCGCTGCTTTGCCACCTTGCGCGAGCTGGCGCTGGACCGGACGACGCTGACCCTCTCACCCGGGGCCGTGGTGGCCGACGCATGGGCGGCGCTGGCGCAGGCCTACCCCGGGCTCGTGCCGCATCGCCCGTTCGTGCGTGCCGCACGGAATGGCGCCTACGCCGGCTGGGAGGTTGGGCTCGAGGATGGAGACCAGATCGCATTCCTGCCGCCGGTGAGCGGCGGGGGACCAGGCGGCCTGACGGACGGCGTGATCGACATCGGGAGCCTGGAGGCATCGGTGGCGGCGACCGGTCACGGGGCGCTGGTGACCTTCATTGGGCGGGCCCGAGATCGAGGCGATGACGGCCGCGAGGTGCTGGAGCTCGAGTACGAGGCCTACCCCGAAATGGCAACTGACGTCCTGACCGAGATCGTCGCTGAGGCCGAGGACCGATGGAGGGGCTGCGCCGTGGCCGTTATGCATCGGGTCGGCGTGGTGCCGATCGGCGGGGCGGCGGTTGCGATCGTCACGGCGGCGCCGCATCGCTCGGAGGCGTACGAGGCCAGTCGGTTCGTCATCGAGGCGATCAAGGAGCGCCTCCCGATCTGGAAGCGAGAGCGATTTGCAGACGGGACCGACTGGAAGCGCCCGGGCGC
>DATCQR010000096.1:0-2779 GCA_036569405.1 Candidatus Limnocylindria bacterium | reverse complement strand
CATCCCTGGAGTGCCAGGGGTAGGGGAGAAGACGGCGGTGTCGCTGCTGCAGCAGTTCGGCTCGCTCGACAACCTGTACGAGCACCTCGACGAGGTGAAGGGCAAGCTGCGCGAGCGACTGGCGGAGCACCGCGAGTCCGCCTTCCTGTCGCGGAAGGTGGGACGCATCGTGACCGACCTGCCGGTGCCCCTTGATCTCGAGTCGGCGCGCACGGGCCGCTACGACCGCCGCGCGGTTGCACAGCGCCTTCGCGAGCTCGAGTTCCGCTCGCTGATCGACCGGCTGCCGCCATCGAGCATCGCGCCGACGGGGCATGACGCGCCGGAGCGCGACACGAAGGGAGGACTCCAGCTGTCGCTCGACCTGCTGGGCGGCGGTTCGGCACCTGCGCCAGCGGGCGGTGAGGCGGGTGAGGGGCCGTCCTCGCGCGCGGCGCCGGACCCACTTGTCGATCCGGGAGGCGCAATCGAGCACGTCGATCCCCGCATTCCGCGCAGCGAGGCGGATCGGATCGAGCTGGAGGCCTGGCTCGCCGCACACGGAGACGCGGTTGGCCTCGGCTGGGCGGCGGGTCCGGGGCGCACCCACGACCGGGCCCTGCTCGGGATCGCCATGGCCGGGGCCGACGGATCGTGCTGGTACCTGCCCCTCGACCCCGACCCCCAGGCAGCGCCATGGCTTCCCCACTGGTTCGAACGGGAGGACCGGACGCTGATCGGGCACGACCTGAAGCAGGTGATGGTGCCCCTGGCCAAGTCCGGAACCACCCTGCACGGCGCGGTCTTCGACACCCTGGTTGCCTCCTACATGCTCAACCCGGCGCTGCGCGCCCAGACCCTCGACGACCTTGCGGCCAATCGGTACGGGACCGAGCTGCCACCGCGACCGGTGAGCGGGGAGTCCGGCGCAGAGGAGGTGGTCGTCGCCCGTCGCGCGGCTGGCGAGGCGCTGATCGCCCTGCTCCTGAAGCCAGCGCTCGAAGCCGAGATGGCGGAGGCGGGGCTGACCGCCCTCTTCAGCGAAGTCGAGATGCCGCTCCTGCCGGTGCTCGCCGAGATGGAGCTGGCGGGGGTGGCGATCGACCGAGCTGTCTTGGCGGCGATGGCCGAGGAGTTCGGGGGGCGGCTCGCGTCGCTCGAGGCGCGGATCTATGAGCTCGTCGGCCACCCGTTCAACATCGGCTCGCCCAAGCAGCTCGAGCAGATCCTGTTCCACGAGCTGGAGCTGCCCGCCGCCAAGAAGACCCGCACCGGGTTCTCGACGGACGCATCGGTCCTGGAAGAGCTCCGCGACAAGCACGAGGTGGTCGGGCTGATCCTGGAGCATCGCCAGGTGGCTAAGCTGAAGTCCACCTACGTCGACTCCCTGCCGCTGCTGGCCGACGACGAAGGCCGCGTGCACACCACCTACTCACAGGCGGTGGCGGCGACGGGCCGGCTGTCCAGCACCGATCCGAACCTCCAGAACATCCCGATTCGAACGGCGCTCGGCCGCCGCATTCGCGGTGCCTTCGTGGCGCCTCCCGGAAAGCTCCTGCTGGGTGCCGACTACTCGCAGCAGGAGCTGCGCATCCTGGCCCACGTCTCCGGCGACGAGGGCCTGAAGGCCGACTTCGCGGCGCACAACGACGTCCACCTTGCGGCCGCGGCACGCGTGCTGGGCCTGACGCCCGAGCAGGTCGGCCCGCGGGAGCGCAGCGTGGCCAAGATGATCAACTACGGCATCGCGTATGGGTTGTCGGGCTTTGGCCTGGCGCAGCGCCTGCGCATTCCGCAGGAAGAGGCGGACCGCTACATCGCCGACTACTACGCCGCCTACCCGGGGATCCGCCGCTACACCGTCGAGATGCGGATCCTGGCCCGCGACCAGGGCTTCGTCAGCACCCTGCTGGGACGGCGACGCTACCTTCCGGAGCTCACGGCGCGGAACAGCGCCCTCCGTTCAGCGGGAGAGCGGATGGCCATCAACATGCCGATCCAGGGGACGGCGGCGGACGGTATCAAGATCGCCATGGTCCACCTCCAGGCGGCGATGCGGGAGCGTGGCCTCCACTCGCGGATGCTGCTCCAGGTCCACGACGAGCTCGTGTTCGAGACCGATCCCGAGGAGCTGCCCGTGCTCGCCGAGCTGGCACGCGAGGTGATGGAGGGGGCCCTCCCGCTCGATCCGGCACTCGAGGTCGACTTCAAGGTCGGGACGAACTGGCAGGAGATGGACCGATACCTCCGCGACGACGGGGCCTGGCGGCGCGTTCCCAAGACGTCGACCGAGGTGGCGCGCGAGGAAGCCGAAGAGGCCATCGCCGAGCCGATCGGTGCGTGAGGCCTGATGCCGGAGCTCCCCGAGGTCGAGACCGTGGCCCGCGACCTGCAGCGCTGGGTGGCCGGCGCCACGATCGCGGAAACCGAGGTGCGCTGGGAGCGGACGATCCGCCACCCGCAGCCCGGTGAGCGGTTCGCGGCAGAGCTGCGCGGCGCGACCATCAGCCGGGTCGGGCGACGGGCGAAGAGCGTCCTCCTGCACCTCGCCGACGGGCGGGTCATGACCGTTGCCCTGCGCATGACCGGTGCGCTGATCGTGGCCGCGCCGGGGGCGCCGGACGACCGCTACGCGCGCGTCGTATTCCGCCTGGCCGACGGCCGCGAGCTGCGCTACCGGGACGTCCGCAAGTTCGGCAGGATCGGGCTCTGGGAGCGCGGCGGCGTGCCGCGACCGGGACGACGTGGCACCAGGCGCCGCGTGGCTGAGGCGCGCGAGCCGTACCGGGTCGGCGACGTC
>DATCQR010000095.1:0-6253 GCA_036569405.1 Candidatus Limnocylindria bacterium | reverse complement strand
CCCCTCTGGCTCGGCGACCGCCTGATCGGCTTCGGGGGCTTCGACGGCAAGGTCCGATGCAGCGATAGGCTCCTGCTCGGCCGGTTCGGGCGCCTCAAGGGCCTCGGGCGCAGCGTCGCCGACGTCGGGCGCCTGGACGGGGCTCTCGGTCCGGTCGCGTGGCTCGTCGGGGACGGCAGCCTCGGTTTGGGCGGCGCCTCCCAGGTCTGCCGCGTTCGGATCCTGCGCTCGCGCAAGCGCATCCGCGAAGCCTGCGACCGTCTCCCGCGCCGACGGGGCGCGGCGCGGCCGGGGCGGACGTTGCACGGGAGTACGCGGCCGTCGAGGAGCTCGCGTGGCCGGTGAGGGCGCTTCCGGCGCGGCATCGGGACCGCTGGTCGACTCCCACGCGACCGGGGCCGCTTCCAGGGGCGGCGGCAGGCGCAGATCGAAGCGGGCCTCGAGCTGGTCGACCCTCGAACGGAGTCCCGCCACCTCACCACGCGCCTCGCCCAGCGCCAGCAGCGCCTGGCCATATCGCTCGGTCAGGTTGCGAAACTCGGTGAGCAGCTCGCGAAATGCGCTCGCCTCCCCCGCCGAGCCGTGCGAGCCGCCGTTGCCGTTCGTGCGTGGAGCCTCGTCGCGCGTGCCCGCCGAGGCGATCGGTCCGGGCTGTGCCTTGAGGAAAACGCGCATGGAGTCACCCTCGGGAGTGCCGAACAGCACGCCTCTGGCGAGCAGCTCCCAGACGCGCCCTTCAGCGACCCCGAGGACCGACGCTGCCTCCTGGATCGAGTAGCCGTCCATCACGGGTCCGATAGGGTACGCCCTGACACCAAAAACATCGATACCCCGCTCGTTTTGGCGCGAGGACCGACGGAGCGCGGGGGTGACTGCCTATGATCGGGCCGCTCATGACGTCCGCGGTCCGGGTGCCCAGTCAGCCAGGCTACGATTTCGGGCTCCCGCCCGCGCTCGAAGGCCTGGGCGAACTCGCGTACAACCTGTGGTGGAGCTGGACCCCACGGGCGGGGGCGCTCTTTGCGCGGATCGATTCCGCGGCCTGGTCGCGCTACCGGAGCCCGATCCCCGTCCTCGCCGCGGTCGAGCCGGGCCGATGGACGGAGCTGCTGGCCGACGAGGACTTCATGGTGGATGCCAGCCGCGTCCTGGACGAGTTCGAACGCTACCTCGCCAACGGGTCGGACTCCTGGTATCGGGCAGCGACGGACTCGGACCCGTCTGCGACCCTCCCTGGTCCGATTGCGTACTTCTGTGCCGAGTACGGCATCCATGAGTCGATGCAGATCTACTCCGGCGGGCTCGGCATCCTCGCCGGCGACCATTGCAAGTCGGCCTCCGACGCGGCGTTGCCGTTCGTGGGTGTCGGCCTGCTGTATCGGCGCGGCTACTTCCGCCAGCAGATCGATGCGGACGGCCACCAGGAGCACGCTCAGCCGGACCTTGACCCCGCCATGCTGCCGCTGCGTCGAGCGCGCGGGCGCGACGGCTCGCCGCTACAGGTGAGCGTCGACTTCGCGGATCGCAAGGTCCACGCCGCGGTCTGGCTGGCGCAGGTGGGTCGCGTGCCGCTGCTCCTGCTGGACACCGATATCCCCGCCAACGAGGGGAGCGACCGGCCGATCACCCACATCCTCTACGTCCGCGGTCGCGAGATGCGGCTCTGCCAGGAGATCGTGCTCGGGATCGGCGGCGTGCGGGCCCTGCGCGGGCTCGGCATCGAGCCGGCCGCATGGCACTTGAACGAGGGACATTCCGCATTCCTGCTCCTCGAACGCGCCCGTGAGCTGGTTGCAGCGGAGCCCGGCCTCGGAGCGGATGAGGCGCTGCGGCGCGTCGGCCAGAACTCCGTTTTCACCATTCACACCCCGGTCAAGGACGGGAACGAGCAATTCGAGCGCGCCCTGGCCAGCAGGCTGCTGAGCCCCTGGCTGAAGGCCTGCGGCATGTCCGCCGACCAGCTCATGGAGCTCGGTCGTGGCCTCGGCGACGAGATGGAGCCACCCTTCGACATGACCGCGTTCGTGCTGCGCCACGCCACCGCCGTCAATGCGGTCAGCCGCCTGCACGGCGAGACGGCCAACGCCACCTGGGCCTCGTTGCGGCCGCAGCCCATCTCAGCCATCACCAACGGGGTCCATGCCGCGACCTGGATCGGGCGCCCGTTGCGTCGCCTCTTCGAGCGCGCCACCGCTCGCTCGCTGGGCAGCGACGCACCCCGGCCGGAGGTGTTCGACAAGCTGGCGGAGGTGCTGGAGACGGACCTGTGGGGCGCCCACCGGCAGCAGAAGCGGGAGCTGATCGAGTTCATGCGCAGCCGCCTCGCCCGCCAGTTCGCGCGGCATGGCGAGTCCCCGGACGTGCTCCGCGAGCTGCATGCCGCCTTCGATCCGGAGACACTGATCATCGGCTTCGCTCGGCGCTTCGCGACCTACAAGCGAGCCGACCTGCTGTTCCACGACGAGCACCGCCTGGCGCGGCTGCTGGCCGACAGTGAGCGCCCGGTGCAGCTGGTCCTAGCGGGCAAGGCGCACCCTGCGGACCGCCCCGGCCAACAGGTCATCCAGCGCATCTTCACGCTATCTCGCACTGAACCGCTGCGCGGTCGGATCTTCATCCTCGAGGACTACGACATGCGGATCGCCCGCTTCCTGGTGGGTGGGGTCGACATCTGGCTGAACAACCCACGCCGCCCGATGGAGGCATCGGGCACCTCCGGCATGAAGGCGGCGATGAACGGGATCCCCTCGATCAGCATCCTCGACGGGTGGTGGGACGAGGGGTTCAACGGGCGAAACGGCTGGGCGATCGGCGGCAGGGAGGCGGTCGGCGACGACGCCGCCCAGGACGAAGCCGATGCGGCTGAGCTGTATCGGCTCCTCGAGGACGAGGTCGTGCCGCGCTTCTACGCGCGGGATGGCGAGGGCGTGCCCGGCGATTGGATCGACACCATGCGCGAGGCGATCGCGGCGGCGATCTGGCAGTTCAGCACGGCCCGCATGCTCGGCCAGTACGTCGAGGAGATGTATCGCCCGGCTGCGCGGGCGGTCGAGCCCGCGACCGCGGGATCGGCCTAGGGCAGGTAGACCCGCGGGTTCTCCCAGATGCCGTGGTCGTTGATCGCGAAGTGGAGATGGCAGCCGGTCGAGTTACCGGTGTTGCCCTCGTACCCGATCACCTGCCCGCGGCTGACCACCTGGCCAGGGCTGACGATGACCTGAGCACGCAGGTGCCAGTACCAGCTCTGGACGCCGGAGCCGTGGCTGATGACCACCCCGTACCCCGTATCCCACGGCCACAGCGGCTGCCCGGATGCACGGACCGTCCCGTCTCCGACAGCCAGGATGGGCGTTCCGCAGCCGTTGCCGATGTCGATCCCGCCATGGAAGTGCGAGTAGTAGGTGCCGTTGTAGGTGTACGACGGCTCGAGCACGAATCCTGTGGGGCCCCACTCCTGTGTGACCTGGAACGTGAGCTCGGGCCACTTGAAGCCGAATGCCGACGGCGCCTGGCGCCTTGCATCCTCCTCGGCCTGGAGCTTGGCGACGAGCTTGGTCTGCGCGTCGAACGCCTTCTGGCTGTCTGCGATCTGCTGCGCGACATTGCCCTTCGCCTGGAGGGCGGCGTTCAGCGCGGCCTCCTGCTCCGCACGCTTCTGATCAGCGGCTGACTGCAGCCTGGCCAGCTCGGCCTGCATCGTCGCCAGCTCGGCTTCTCGCTGCGCCAGGGCCTTGGCCTCAGCATTCGCCTGATCGCGCGCCGCGGCGACCTCGAGACGGCCGGCGCGGAGGCTCTCTTCCTTCGTCTCGAGGCTTGCCCGCAGGTCCCTGATCTCGATGGCCAGCTGCTTGTCCTGGTCGGAGACCGTGATCATGTAGCTGACCTGGTTGGTGGCGGCGTCGAGCGAATCGGCCGAGAGGAGCAGCTCGAGCACAGAGGTCTGGCTGCGCTCATAGGCAGAGCGCATGTGGTCCTGGAGGAGCGACTCGCGAGTGTGGAGCTCGTCGGTCTGGGCGATGATCTCGATCGCCACTCCCTGGAGCTGCTTGTCGAGGCTGGCGACCTGCGCACGCAGGTCAGCCAGGCGGGCCGTGATGTCGGCCACCTCGGCCTGCACCTCGGCGAGCAGCCCGCTGACGTGGTCGTATTCCGCGGTCACCGATGCGAGTTGCGCCCTCGCTGCATCCAGCTTTCCGGCCAGCGTCGAGGCCTTGCTCCTGAGCTGGGCGAGCGCAGCGCGCTGTGCGCTCAGAGTTGCCTCGAGCGCCTGCCGCTGCGCCTTCGCTTCGGCGAGCGGATCCGCGGCCTGGGCCTGGTCGCGAGGGGAGGTGGTGACGATGCTCGTTCCGACCATCAGGAGGGCAATCACCATGATGGCCAGGTGAGATCGTCGCCTCATACGACAATCGTCTGTGCTTGTTTCATCGGCCCAGATGTCCCGCTACGTGCTCCTGTGGCGATCCTAGCCGCGCATGCAGAGCGCGTGACGTGGCCGAAAGGTACCACCCGTTCTATTCAAGAGTCCACCTATTTGTCCAGCCCTTCGTCATCCTCGAGCACGTTGGCGCGCGCGATCTCCGCGCCAAGGAGGACCACCATGCTGGCGAAATGGAGGAAGACGAGGAGCGATATCACGGTCGAGATCGGGCCGAAGAAGCTCTCGTAGCGGGCCACGTCGGTGGCGTACCAGGTGAAGCCGGAGCGCAGCACCGTGAACAGGATGGTCGCCACGATCGCCCCGGGCAGCACCTGGCGGACGGTGACGCGCCGGTTCGGAACGACGCGATAGATGACGAGCAGGGCGACCAGCACCAGCAGGATCGGGAGCGCGAAGCCGACCAGGTCCACCAGCAGCTGCCCGCCCCTGCCGCCCCCCGGGATGCGATCGGCAAGCCGAGCGGCGATGCTCTCCCCCAGGCCGATGCTGACCGCGATCAGGGTCAGCAGGCCGGACCCCCCGAGGAGGAGCAGCGCGATCAGCTTGTCCTGCCAGAACGGGCGCCGTGTCGAAGTCGCGAAGGCACGACCCACCCCGGTGCTCATCGCACCGAAGAACCCTATCGCTCCCCATGCCAGCAGGGGAACGCTGACGATGGTCACTCCGCCGCGCGCCGCGATGATGCTCTCGACCACGGAGGTCACCGTCCCGGGCTGCAGCGGCAGCGCCGACTCGAGGCGCCCGATCACGATTCGTCGCGCCTCGCCCTCACCGATCAGCAGGCTGAACACGATCACGCCCAGCACGATGACCTGGAAGAGCGAGAGGATGGCGAAGTAGGCCATGCTGCTGGCCACGCTCGGTCCGTCGTGCAGGGCGAAGCCCGCGAGAGCGCGGCGCCCGACTCGGGTGGTCCGCCACCGGGACGCCCAGCCATTCGCTGCTTCCTGGAGCCGCTTCCAGCGCTCGACCATCGGTGAGAGGCTACCCTGTCGTGGTGCCGGCTGACGCATCGGTCCAGCTCGAGATCGACGGCTTCGAGGTTGCCATCAGCAATCCGGGCAAGCTCTTCTTCGAGCAGGCCGGGGTCACCAAGCTCGACCTCGTCAACTACTACCTCGCCGTGGCGCCGGGTGCGCTGCGCGGGGTGATGGACCGGCCGATGGCGCTCAAGCGCTTCGTCCACGGTGCGGCCGGCGAGGCCTTCTTCCAGAAGCGGGCGCCGGCCACGGTTCCCGAATTCGTTCGCACGGTCGAGCTCTCGTTCCCGTCCGGGCGCACTGCGGACGAGGTCGTGGTCAGCAACGGCGCCGCATTGGCCTGGGTCGTAAACCTCGGCTGCATCGACCTCAACCCGCACCCGCTTCGCGCCGACGACCTCGACCATCCCGATGAGCTGCGGGTCGACCTGGATCCTGGTCCAGGCGTGCCGTGGAGCGCGGTGCGCGACGTGGCGGTGGTGGCGGGCGAGGTCCTGGCCGACCACGGCCTGACCGGCTGGCCCAAGACGTCGGGGTCACGGGGGATCCACGTCTATGCCCGGATCGAGCGACGCTGGACCTTCAGCGAGGTGCGTCGATCGGCCCTTGCCCTGGCTCGTGAGGTCGAGCGCCGCGTGCCGGACCTGGCCACCAGCAAGTGGTGGAAGGAGGAGCGGCATGGGGTCTTCATCGACTACAACCAGAACGCCAAGGACCGCACGGTGGCGTCCGCCTATTCGGTGCGGCCAGTGCCGGATGCCCGCGTCTCCGCACCACTGCTCTGGTCCGAAGTTCCCACCGCTGAGCTCGCGGACTTCACGGTCAAGACCATGCC
>DATCQR010000094.1:0-1954 GCA_036569405.1 Candidatus Limnocylindria bacterium | reverse complement strand
TGGGGTCCCGACAGCGATCATTTCGCGTTCTGGGATGGGGCATGGACCGGAGCACCGCAGAGTGCTGACGGAACCTATCCGGACCAGGCTGATGCCTACGTCGGCAGCTTCAGCGGTGGCCTTTTGAGCAGCGCCTCTGCGCTGGCGCTCGTCCGACCCGCTGATGCGTACCTTGTCGCCATTGCGTTCGCCCAGGACGGAACCTCCGTGGCGATAACCCTGGGCCTCCCGTCCGCGGGCATCGGGGATCCCCCATCCGCTCTCCTGCAGATCGTGCCCCTGGACGGGAGCGCTCCCCATGGTGTCGGCGGAGGGGCTGATGCGCCGCCCTGGAACGGCCCGGCCGTCTACGGCTACTGACCTCGCAGGTCGGGTGCGCGGCCAACCCATCGGGCTACACTCGGCTGCATGAGCGAACGAGGGATCCTCGACGCCGATGAGCTGCGTCGCGCACTCACCCGGATTGCGCACGAGATCGTCGAGCGCAACGGCGGGACCGATGCCCTCGTGCTGGTGGGTGTGCGCAGCCGGGGAGTGCCCCTGGCGCGCAGGCTCGCCGGGCTGATCGAGCAGCACGAAGGGGTCAGTCTGCCGGTCGGAGCGCTGGACATCACCTTCTACCGCGATGACCTGACGAAGATCGCTCACGCCCCGATCGTCAAGAAGACGCAGGCCATGCCGGAGATCGACGATCGGACGGTCGTGCTGGTCGACGACGTGCTGTTCACGGGGCGAACGGTTCGCGCGGCGCTCGACGCCCTGACCGATCACGGACGGCCGCTGGCGGTCCGGCTGGCGGTGGTGATTGACCGCGGGCACCGCGAGCTCCCGATCCGTGCTGATCACGTTGGCAAGAACCTGCCGACCAGCCGCGAGGAGATCGTGCACGTCCGCGTCGTCGAGGAGGACGGGGCCGATGAGGTGGTCATCGAACGATCGCAGGCTGCCGAGGCGTCGACCGGCTGAGCCGCGGCGGCTCGTGACTATACTGTGCCGAGCCCTTTAAGGACGGTCCTGTGAGGCCGCCAAGGAGACCCTGATTGCGCGAATCCGCAGGAACGCCGCCACGCCATCGGCCTGAAGCCGGTGGCATTGTTGTGTCATGGCCCGGCGCCGATGGGCAGCCCGCCGGCAGGTGGCCGCACCGCCACCTGCTCGATGTCGATCAGCTGACCCTGGGCGAGCTTGAGCAATGCCTCGACCTCGCGGTCGAGATGCGCGAAAGACGCAAGCGGCGCGAGGCGCTGGACCTCCTCCGCGACGAGGTCGTGGGATTGGCCTTCTGCGAGCCGTCGACCCGCACTCGCGTCAGCTTCGAGCTGGCCGCAAGGGCGCTCGGCGCCGAGGTGGTCGATCTCCCGATCGAGGCGAGCAGCCTCACCAAGGGCGAGTCGCTGGTCGACACGCTGCGCACGCTCGAGCAGACCGGCGTCACGACCATCATCCTGCGCCACCCCATGAGTGGCGCCCCCTATCTCGCCGCGCGCAGCACGGGCGCCAGGATCGTGAACGCCGGCGACGGTTCGCATGCCCATCCCACCCAGGCGCTGCTGGACGCGCTGACGCTGCGCGAGGCACTGGGTCCGCTGGACGGGAAGAAGATCGCAATCGTGGGAGACATCGGGCATTCGCGGGTGGCACGCTCGAACCTGCATTCGCTGACCGCGCTCGGTGCATCGGTATGGGTGGCCGGGCCGCCCGCGTGGGTCACAGGATTCGAGGGCTGGCCGGGGGTCACCGTCGCAAGCCGGCTGGAGGAGGCCCTCGCCGATGCCGACGCGGTGATGGCGCTCCGCATCCAGCTCGAGCGCGAGGCGGGAGGCATCTCCCTTCGCGACTACACCGCCGAATGGGGTCTCGATGAGGCCCACATGAGCCTGGCGCGTCCAGGTGCGCCGCTCCTCCATCCCGGCCCGACCAACGAGGGAGTCGAGATCACCGCGGACCTGGCAGC
>DATCQR010000093.1:0-3899 GCA_036569405.1 Candidatus Limnocylindria bacterium | reverse complement strand
ACCTGGTACCGATGGTCGCCCTTGACGAAGCGCGTCAGCTGGTTCGCGGAGCCAAGGGCCGCGTACCAGTCCTTCGCCTCCTCGCCGCTGACGACGCCGCAGCGCAGGTCATCGAAGGCAGGGTTGCCAAACACGGCTGGGTCGGAGGCGACCGGCCAGTCCAGCAGCATGTTGCCGATGCCGCTCTCGTCCGGCGGATCTGCGTCGGCGTTGCGGACCACAAGCCGAAGCGCATCGGGCTGATACATCTGCCAGGTCGCCTCCGCCCAGTCATAGGCCGGCATCCAATCGTCCATGGCGCCCAGACGCTCGAGCAGCCCTGACAGGGCGCGGTGCGCGGCCAGCTCGTCGGCCGACATGCCCGGATAGTTGCCGGCCGGATCAAGGGTGCCGAGCGCGTAGACCACGACCTGGACATCCTTCCCGTCCGCGTGGAGCGTGAAGACCGTGTCGGCCGCATCAGCGATGAAGTTGTGCGCACCTGGGTACTCGGCGCTGGCGTCGAACCGCGCGGTGCGCGTCACGAGACCGAGCACAGCCTGGATGCCTGCCTCGTTGAGGCGCCGGACGTTGACGGCCGGGAGCGCGGGGCCCGGGAACAGCTCGATCTGTGGGCCGGGGACGATCACCCGGCCGTCCCCGGTCAAGCTGAACGTGGGAAAGGCGGTCAAGCGGAAGCCTGGCGCGACGAATCCGCCGGAGTAGTCGATCCCCAGGATCAGGGCGTCTCCCGACGGATGGGCGATGGGGCCGGTCGACGCGCTCGCCCCGCCCACCACGCCCCTGCAGGCCGCCAGCAGGATGGACAGGGCGACGGCGGCAGGCAGAAGCGGGAGGGCGATTCGTCTCATTCCCGTTGGACGCGTCGATCCCCCGCAGGGTTCCCGTCCCCAGCGGTACGATCCGGCTAGGGCGAGAATGCAGCGGACATGCGCACCAGGCTGGCGATCCCGCTCTTGGCGGCCGTCACCGTCGCGCTGCCCGGCCGGACGCTGGCCCATGGCGGCGCGACCCCGGCTCCTTCGTTTCCCGGGGTGCTGCTCCAGTGGCGCCTCGAGCCGCTCGTGGTCGTTGCGCTGGCGACCGCGGCGATCGCCTGGCTGATCCTGGCGCGCCGTGTGGCGTTGAGGCACCCCGGCCACCCGCATCCTGCCTGGCGAAGCGCCGCCTTCCTCGGGGGCCTGGCCGTCCTCGCCCTGGCTCTCCTCTCCCCGATCGAGGCATACGAGGGCCAGCTCTTCAGCGTCCACATGCTCCAGCACATGCTGCTGGAGCTGGTCGCCGCTCCATTGCTGCTGCTCGGAGCGCCAGCGACGCTGGCACTGCGCGCCGCGTCACCACCGGTGCGAGCTCGGCTGCTTACCGTGCTGCACAGCCGGATCGTGACCGTGCTCTCCTTCCCGTTGCTGGCCTGGGTTCTGTTCGCTGCGGTCAACTGGGGCTGGCACTTCAGCACCCTCTACGACCAGGCCCTCGAGACGCCGTGGCTGCATGACCTCCAGCACCTCACCTTCCTGGGCGCTGCGCTCCTCTTCTGGTGGCCGGTGGTGGGCGCCGACCCCGCCCGATGGCGGCTGCCACACCCGGTTCGGCTCTTCTACCTGTTCCTGGCCATGCCCCAGAACTCGTTCCTGGGGATCGCCCTGATGAGCGCACCTGCCGCCCTCTACTCGCATTACCTGACCAACGTGCGGGATTGGGGGCCGACCCCCGCCGTCGATCAGAGCGTGGGAGGAATGCTGATGTGGGTCGGCGGCGACGTCGTCTTCCTGCTGGCCATGGGGCTCGTGGTCGCAGCCTGGGTACGGGCCGAGGACCGCCGCACCGCGCGTGCCGACGCCCGCGAGGACGCCCGAATCGCGCAGACGCAGCCGCCGGCAGGCTGACCGTCAGCCCGGCGCAAGCCTCAGCAGCGAATCGGCGGCAACCGCCGCGAAGAGCAGGGTCAGATAGCTGATCGAGAAACGGAACAGGCGGATCGCCGCCCGACCATCGGTCGTGTCCCGCTGGACCCGCAAGGCATACCAGACGAAGCCCACGCCCAGGACCACCGCAGCAGCCAGGTAGATGAGGCCCATCCGCGCCGCCGGGAAGAGGAGGAGCGAGACGACCACCAGCAGGATCGTGTAGACGACGATCTGGCGAGCGGTCTCGGCTTCACCACGGACCACCGGCAGCATCGGCACGCTGGCCGCCTCGTAGTCCCCGCGATACCGGAGGGCGAGGGCCCAGAAGTGCGGCGGGGTCCAGTAGAAGACGATGGCGAACAGCACCAGCGCCGGCACCTGGACCGTGCCGGTCACCGCCGCCCAGGCGACGAGGACCGGGACGCAGCCGGCGGCGCCGCCGATGACGATGTTCTGCGGCGTCGATCGCTTGAGCCACATCGTGTAGACGAAGACGTAGAAGCCGATGGCGCTCGCCGCGAGGAGCGCCGACAGGAGATTGACGGTCAGGGTCAGCCACACGAAGGAGAGGATGCTCAGCACGATCCCGAAGATGAGTGCCCGCTGTGGCGTCACGGCGTGGCGAGGTAGCGGACGGTGACGGGTACGGCGCATCAGGTCGTCGATATCGCGGTCGATGTACATGTTGATGGTGTTGGCGCCCCCCGCCGCCAGCGAGCCTCCCAGCACCACCGCAGCCATGAGCCAGATCGACGGGATGCCTCGCTGCGCGAGGACCATGGTCGGCACGGTGGTGACCAGCAGCAGCTCGATGATGCGCGGCTTGGTGAGCGCCAGGTAGGCCCGCAGGGTCTCGCCGAGGGTCAAAACGGGCGCGGCGATCGCGCGGCCCTCGACCAGCATCTGCCTCGTGGGCTCCGGCGCCGGGGATCGCCGCACCGCGAGGTAGAGCAGCACGATCGTGGCCCACAGGGCAGCCCCGACGGCGAGGTGCGGCACCACGAACAAGGCTGACAGGCGTGACCATACGTTGGCCGCCCCAAGCGCGATCTGGACGAGCACGAGGACGACGACCAGGCCGGCAAGCCGCCGAGTGCGTGGCGCAACGACCGCTCGGCGGACGCGGCCCGCGGTCCACAGGACGAGGAGCGCCACCACCACCGCAAGCGCGCGGTGCGCGAGCTGAACCACGGCGCCATCAGCCACCGTTGACGGCCACACGCCGCCATCCATCAGCGGGAAGTCCGGGAAGGCGAGGCCCGCCGCCGTCCCCGAGACCCACGAGCCGAGCAGCATCTGGGCGAACACGGCGATCCCCGTGACCGCGACCAGCCTTCCAGGCAGCCCGGCCGCCGACGGCGGCAGCGCACCGCTGGTGGCGCGATCCGCGATGAGGATCGTCAGCGCCAGCACTGTGAGTGCCATCGCGAGATGGGCGGTCACCAGCTCGGCGCGCAGCTGCTGGATCACGACCTGGCCGCCGAGCAGCGCCTGCAGAATGACGAGGATGCCAGTGATCAGCGCCGCGGCGAGCAGCGGGCGATCGCGGCGCCGCGCAGTGAACAGGGTGATCAGCCCCACTGCCGCGACGAGCGGTCCGACCGCCAGCGCCGCCACCAGACGATGGCTGTGCTCGATCCACGCGTGCAGCTCCGCAGGTGGGACCCACTTCCCGAAGCAGGCCGGCCAATCCGGGCAGCCCAATCCTGAATCGGTGGCGCGTACCAGCCCGCCGACCACGATCAGCACATAGGTTGCAATCGACGCGGCCACGGCGAGCTTCGCGAATCGGTTCAACAGGTTCCTCGAACCACGCCGCGACGGCGGTGCATCTCAGTGCCGGAATGGGCTGCCGGCATCATACCGACCCGAACCAACCGCGTCACCGTGCAGCCCTGGCCCGTAGCAGCCTGGCCTCCGCGGAACGGGCCGCCGGGACGTGGCGCAGCAGGTCCGGCACCAGAGGCAGCAACCGCCTGCTGGCAGATGCGA
>DATCQR010000092.1:0-4284 GCA_036569405.1 Candidatus Limnocylindria bacterium | reverse complement strand
GAGAGACCGATGCCTCCCTGGCCGAGATGAGCGAGCGCCTGGCAGACCCTGCCACCTACGCCGATCACCACGCATTCCGCGAGCTGATCGATCGTCACAACGCGGCCCGTGACCGAGCCGACCAGCTAGGCGCCGATTGGGCGCGACTGAGCTCCGAGCTGGAGGCAGCGGAGGCAGAGGACAGCCTCATCCCAACCGCCCGATGATCTCCCGGCGCCCCTCGTCGAACCTCCTCGGCGCGCTGCTGATCGTCATCGCGGCGTCGTCGTTCGGGGTGCTGGGACCGATCGCCCAGTACGCGGACCGTGCCGGGGTCTCGAGCCTGACTCTGGTGACCTGGCGCGCGGGGGTGGGCGCCATCGTGGTGCTCGTCTTCCTCGCCGTCCGGGCCGCCGGCGGGACGCGGCTGTGGCGACCATGGCGTGAGCTCCCGGGGCGCGATCGGCTCTTCATGGCGATGGCCGCCCCCACCAACGCGGCCCTCAACCTGGCGATGTTCGTCGCCTTCCTGCGCATCGGCATCGCGCTGGCGCTGCTGATCTTCTACGTCTACCCCGCCTTCGTGGCGCTGGCCAGCATGCTCTGGTTCGGGGAGCGGCTCGACCGGATCCGGTGGGCGGCGCTCGGCATCTCGATGGCCGGCGTGGTGCTGGTCGTGGCCGGCGCCGGCGACCTCGGATCCCTCGACGCGCTGGGGATCGGCCTGGCGTTCATCGGCGCGCTGGCCCAGACGTTCTATGCCCTGGCCGCGCACCACGGCTTCCGCGCGGTGCCGGGAACCCAGGCCGCGGCCTTCACCATGGGGGGCGCCGCCATCCTCTACCTGTTGCTGTTCGCGCTGATCGGCCGCCTGCCCGAGGTGGGCCAGCCGCTGGCCGGCATCGCGGCGCTGTGGCCGGTCATGGTCGCGGGGGTGGTGGGCGCCGGACTGGCCACCGTCTGCTTCATCGGTGGTATTCGGCTGCTCGGCGCGCCGCGCGCGACCATCCTCTCGACCCTCGAGCCGGTCGTCGGCGTCGGCCTGGCGGCGATCCTGTTCGGGACGCTGCCGACCGCCCTGCAGGTTGCCGGCGGGGCGCTGATCATCGCCGCCGGGATCGTGCTGCAGCTGCGTCCGAGCGGTGAGATCGCCGAGCACGAGGCGATCGCCGAGTCTCCCGGCTAGCTCGAGCGGACGACCTCCGGCAGCTCTGCCAGCGAGGCGATCACCCTGACCTCGGGCGGGATGGGCTCCCGCCTCTCCTCCCATTCCGGCCGGCGGATGAGGATTCCGTCCATCCCGGCCGATTCGGCACCTTCGATATCGGCCCGGTACGAGTCTCCCACCATCAGCGCCTCTCCCGCGGGGACGCCGGCGCGCGTGGCGGCGAGCCGGAAGATGGCGGGGTCGGGCTTGGAGAGGCCCACGGCGCCCGAGGCGATCACGAAGTCCAGCTCCCCTCCCAGGCCGAGCCCGTCGACAATCGGCAGCAGGTTCGAGCCCCAGTCCGAGACGACGCCGAGCCGCAGGCCCAGCTCCCGCAGCTCGCGGACCGCCGGCAGCACGTCGGGGTAGAGCTCCCACGACTCGGGGGCGTACTGCGCCGCCAGGATCGTGTCGATCAGCTGGTGGCCGGGATCGTCGATTCCCAGCTCGCGAAGCATGAGCGAGTGGTACTCGCGCCAGGCCGCGTCGATCTTCGTGTCGTCGCCCCACGTGTCGTTCTCGGGACGCTGGTAGTTGTCCCAGAACCAGCGGTCGGCGACCTCCCAGGCCTGGTGCACCTGTTCGTCGGTGACATCGTGGCCGCGCTCGCCGAGCACGCCGCGGAGGGCCTCGCCGAGGGTGCTCTTGGGCGCGAGGAGCGTAAAGCCGGCATCCAGGCAGAGAAGGCGGTAGCGCATCCCGACACACGGTAGCGTGACCCGGCGCCCAAGTGTTCAAGTGATCTGATCAGTTGCGGCGTACCCTCCCGGGATGGCCGACCACCTGACCGACGGCTCCGCGCTGGCGCGCGTTCGCTCCTCCCTGCTGGCGTGGTACGCGACCGATCACCGTGACTTTCCATGGCGTCGCACCGCCGATCCGTACGCCGTCCTGGTCAGCGAGGTGATGCTCCAGCAGACCCAGGCCTCGCGCGTTGCCGAGCGGTTCCCAACCTTCTTGAGCCGATTTCCGACGGCCGCAGCCCTGGGCGCCGCACGCGAGGCGGAGGTCCTGGCCGCGTGGTCCGGCCTCGGCTACAACCGACGCGCCCTGGCCCTCCGCCGTGCGGCGACCGAGGTCGCAAATCGTGGCTGGCCGCAGGACGTGGCCGGGCTCGAGCGGCTGCCGGGGATCGGGCCGTACACGGCTCGAGCCATCGCCAGCCTCGCCTTCGGGGAGGCGATTGGGGTGGTCGACACGAACGTCCGTCGCTGGCTGGTCCGTCGGTTTGGCCTTCGGGCAGACGGCCCGACTCGCGAGCTCCAGGGCCTCGCCGATGCCCTCGCCACAGCCGGCAACGCCGCTGACGCGGCGCCCTGGACGCACGCCACCATGGAGTTCGGGGCCTCGATCTGCACCCCGCGCAACCCCCACTGCGATGCATGCCCCATATCCGACGGATGCCCGTCGCGTGGCGTGGCCACCCCTGTCCCGGTGCCTCGGCAGGCGCCGTTCGCGGGTTCTGATCGAGCCCATCGCGGCGCGATCCTGCGAGCCCTTACCCAAGCCCACGATCACAGGATGACGACGCGGTTGGCGCGCGACCTCGTACCGCCTGGCGTCGTAGGGCGCGTCGTCGCCGGCCTGGAACGGGATGGCCTCCTGCATCGCTCCGCCGGACGCCTGGTCCTTGGCGGTCCCTCGGATCCCGCCGCTACAATCCGCCCATGAGCACTGCGACGGCCGGCCTGAAGGTGAGGATTGGCGACCAGATCCCGTCCGTTGGGCTGCGAGCCACCGACGGCTACCTGCTGAACCTGCGGAGCCTGGTCGGGAAGCAGCCTCTGATCCTCCTCTTCTTCGGCGGCCCCACGCTCAAGGGAGCCGCTCGCGAGCGCGGCGACGCGCTGGCCGAGGCTCTCAAGGAGGCACATCCACGGCTCACCAGGCAGGGCGTGATGGTCATCGGCGTCACCACCGACAACGAGCATCAGCAGGCCGCCTACGTGAAGGAGCTGGAGCTGCCCTACCTCCTCTTCTCCGACGAGCGACGGATCGCAGTCTCGCAGCTGGGCATTCCCACCAGTGAGTCACGCGGCAACGTGAACGCCGAGTCGACGGCATTTGCGGTCGGAGTCGACGGAACGATCCTGGACATCGTCGAGCAGGCCGCTCCGAAGGGCCTCGTCGCCCGTCTGCTCGAGGCGATCTTCCCACCGGGCTAGGCCGATGCTCGCCGTCCGGACCTACGCCCCCGGCGAGCCGCTGCGCATCGAAGAGGTCCCCCTCCCGAAGCCGAAGGGCACGGAGATTCGCATCCGAGTCGGCGGTTGCGGGGTGTGCCATACCGATCTGCACATCGCACGGACCAATCGGATCCGCGTCCTTCGGCCGCTCACCCTGGGGCATGAGGTCGCCGGCTGGGTCGATGCTGCCGGTCCAGGCGCCGCCGCCGAGCTCAAGCGGGCGCGGTTGGCCGAGGGAGACGGAGTGCTGGTCTACGGCGGCTGGGGCTGCGGCGCCTGCGCACAGTGCGTGGCCGGGGAGGAGCAGCGCTGCGAGCGCTCCGCGTCGCCCGGATTCCAGAGGGACGGCGGCTACGCCGAATACATGCTGGTGCCACGCGCCCGCCACCTGGTGGCCCTTGGGCACCTCCACCCTGATCACGCCGCTCCGCTGGCCGATGCCGGGGTCACGCCGTGGCGTGCCATCCAGCGCGCTTCGGCGTGGCTGCAGCCGGGAGCCCGCGTCCTGCTCATCGGCTTTGGGGGGCTCGGCCAGTTCGCGCTCCAGTACCTGCGCTTCATCCCCGACCTGACCGTGGCGGTCCGCGAGCTGAGCCCCGACAAGCTCGCATTGGCCGGCGAGCTGGGCGCGGACCTGGGACTGCTGATGGGCGACGAGGCGCTGGTCGAGCTGGGGCTTGGTGGCCCCGCCGACGTGGTATTCGACTTCGTTGGCAACGATCAGAGCCTCGACTATGCGACCCGCAACGTGGCGCCGGGCGGCCTCGTCTCGGTGGTTGGCGAGGGCGGGGGCCGATATGAGTTCAGCTTCGACCGGCTGCCGGTCGAGGCCAGCCTGACGACCACCGCCTGGGGCTCGTTCGCCGACATGCGCGAGGTGGTCCGGCTCGCCAAGCGTGGTCGGCTGAAGTG
>DATCQR010000091.1:0-5887 GCA_036569405.1 Candidatus Limnocylindria bacterium | reverse complement strand
GGCTGGGAGTTGATGTTCTCGTCGTCCTTGGTGAAGTCGAGTCCGCCGCGAAGGCACTCGTACACGGCTCGTCCGTAGTTCCTGGCTGACATGCCGAGCTTCGGCTTGATCGTCGCCCCCAGGATCGGCCGTCCGTACTTGTTGAGCATGTCTCGCTCGACTTGGATTCCATGCGGTGGCCCATGGAATGTCTTCATGTAGGCGACTGGAATCCGCAGGTCCTCGAGCCGGAGAGCCCGGACGGCCTTGAACCCAAAGACGTTGCCGATGATCGAGGACGCCATGTTGGCGACTGAGCCCTCCTCGAACAGGTCCATGTCGTAGGCGATGAACGCGAAGAACTGGCTCGCATCGCCCGGCACGGGCTCGATCCGGTAGCACTTGCCCTTGTATCGATCGAGATCGACCAGCCGATCGGTCCAGACCGTGGTCCACGTCCCGGTGGACGACTCCGCGGCGACGGCGGCACCCGCCTCCTCGGGCGGGACGCCCGGCTGCGGTGTTACGCGGAATGCCGCCAGCAGGTCCGTGTCGCGAGGCACGTAATCGGGTCGCCAGTACCCGGCATCTCGATATTCCTTGACGCCTGCCTCGAAGGATTGTGCGTCGGTCATCAGCAGCCTCCTTTCAAGGGGCGCGGTCTTGGGGAGCCATTCATGGGTGATCGTGGTCATGCACGACACCCTCCAGCTCGTGGTCATGATCTGACGCCTCGTGGGCGCTCAGGTCGACCTGGAGGAGCATCGACTTTCTCGCGCTCAGGATCCGATGAACGAGCAGCAGCTGCGTGAGTGCCAGCGGATCGCTGTGGTGATTCTGGAGGGCGGCATCGGCGAAGTCTCCGAATTGTTCGGGGGCCAGGTGGCGAAGGTGCTGGTGACGCGAACCGACGTGGTCCCAGATCCGATCCTCGAGGTCGCGTACCGTGCCCGGGTCGATGCCCCCGTCGATCTCGAGGATGAGCGAGGCCCTGCCGGCGTCTGTGCCCGACTTGGACCGCACGGCCGCCCGCGTCTCCTCGAACAGGCCGTCGAGGTTGAGGACAGGGAGCGTGGATCGAGTCGTGATCCGGACGTTCAGGTGCTCCTGGCCCTCATTGCCGGGCGGGCGGTGGAAGCGAATGACGAGATCAGCGAAGCTTCGCTGAGGTTCGATGTACGCCTCCACGTCAGGCCGCCGAGCCTCGATCTCCCCGGCGACCGCCTCGGGCGTGTAGCCGCGCTTGGCCACGTCGCGCTGGATCTTCCAGCGATGCTTGAGTTCAACTTCGGGGTCGAGCCAGACCTTGAGGTCGAAGAGCGCCCGTACGCCGGGGGCGAGAAAGGGGTGGAGGCCCTGGACGATCACGATCTCGCGGGGGACAACCTCCTCCGGGGTGCCGAACGTGCCGTCGTGATGGTCGTAGACCGGCTTCAGGATTGGCTGACCTCGCTTCAGGTCAAGCAGCTGGCTCTCCATCCGGAAGAAGTCATTGGCCCGCGGATCGAGAGCCGTCACGCCCAGGAGCTTGCGCTCCCTTCGGTCGAGGCTGTGGTAGTCGTCCAGGCACAGCGTGGTGATCCGCCGTTCACCGATGATCCTGTAGACGCCCGCCGTGAGCGTGGACTTCCCGGTGCCGCTGTCGCCGCCGATCCCGATCAAGAGGGGCCGCGCCGTCGTCATGCCAGAGCATCCGCCTTCCCCGGGGGTAGGGGTTCCCGATGTCCGAGAGTACCGCGACATTTCCATGAAGGCGAATACATTGTGAGAATCAAGGGCATAAGATGAGTGAATGGCTGAGTCCAACCATTCGCTCTTCGAGCGGCGCGTCACGGTGCACCAGCTCCGGATCTTCAAGACGGTGGCAGACGTCCGAAGCTTCACCCGCGCAGCGGAGCAGCTGAACCTCAGCCAGCCTGGCGTCTCTCACCAGGTGCGTGCGCTATCAGACGCGGTCGGGGCACCGCTGTTCGAGCAGATCGGACGCGTGATCCACCCGACGGAGACCGGTCGTCTGTTGTACGACCACGCGATCCTCATCCTTTCGGAGTTCGAGGCCGCGGGACGCGCGATCGACGAACTCCACGGCCTGAAACGCGGGTTGCTGCGACTCGTCGGCGACACCACGGTGGGGATCTACGTCCTTCCCGATGTGCTCGGGGCGTTCAAGCAGGAGCATCCCGACGTCGAATTGCGGCTCGACGTTGGAAATCGGCAGCATGCCTACGAGCGACTGCTGGCGAACGAAGCTGATTTCGCCGTCGTCGGCCGCCCGTGGCCTCGGTCCGACGTGCCCCTGATCGTCCGGCCGTTCCTGCCCAATGAGCTGATCGCAATCGCGGCACCGGGGCATCCGCTGGCAGGTGCCCGTCGCGTTTCGCTGGCACGCCTCGCAGACGAGCCGTTCATCCATCGCGAGCCGGGCTCGGGAACACGAGAGACCGCCGAAGAGGCGCTGGCCAAGACCGGGCGCCCGGTGCATGTGGCGATGGAGCTGGCGAGCAACGGCGCGATCAAGCGGGCCGTGGCCCGGGGCCTCGGCGTCGCGATCCTGTCGCGCCATGCTGTCTCGCTCGAGCTGCGTCTCGGTGCCGTGGTCGAGCTCCCGGTTACTGGCTTCCCGCTCCACCGGGAGTGGCACCTGGTGTACCCGCGGGATCGCCGATTCGGCCCCGTCGGCGAGGCGTTCCTGTCGTTCGTGGACGAGGGCCGGTGGCGGGACCTCGTGGGCGAGGGCCTGACAACCGACTGACCCATAGGCGCACGCACGGGGGGAGCGGAGCGTCTGCGTATACTCGGCGCATGCGTGCCGTGCGGCGAGTCATCGCGATCGGCGCCCTCCTCCTAGGCGCTGCCTCCCTTGCAGCTCAGGCTGCCGGAGCCGATGTCGGCGTGCTGAGGCTCCAGCTCACCGGTGTGATCGACCAGGTCAACGCCTCGTACATCGAGGAGGGGATCCAGACCGCAGCAGACTCAGGTGCAGCCGCAGTCCTGATCGTGATCGATTCACCCGGTGGCGAGCTGACCAGCATGGATCGGATCCTCAAGGCGATCCTGGGCAGCAAGGTGCCGGTGATCACCTGGGTCGCGCCGGAGGGGGGACGAGCCGGAAGCGCCGCCACCTTCATCACGCTGGCGGGAGACGTGGCCGCCATGGCGCCGCTCACCAACATCGGTGCTGCGTCAGTGATCGGCGGCAATGGGGAGGACCTGCCGGCGACCCTCGGCCGCAAGGTGACCAACGACGCCGTGGCGCGCATCACCGAGCTGGCCCGCGACCACGGCCGCAACGAGACGTGGGCCGAGAGCGCGGTGCGGGACGCAGTCAGCGCGTCGGTGAGCGACGCGATCTCGATGAAGCCACCGATCGTGGACATCGAGGCGGCCGATACCGATGCCCTCTTCGCCGAGATCGACAAGGGAACGCGTGCCGACGGCCACGCGTACGAGTTCAAGGGAGAGCCGCTGCCGAAGCTCTCCGGCCTGCCGATCAGCGACGGCACCATGAACCCCGGCCAACAGTTCCTCCACCTCCTGTCGGACCCGAACATCGCCTTCATCCTGTTCACGATCGGCTTCTACGGGATCCTGTCGGAGCTGTTCCACCCGAACCTGATCAGCGGTTCGCTGGGGGCGATCGCGATCGTTCTGGCCTTCATCGGCTCCAACAGCCTTCCACTGAACGTGGGCGGGCTGCTGCTGATCCTGATGGGGATCGGCCTGTTCGTGCTCGAGCTGCACTTCACCAGCTACGGCTTCCTGGCGGCGGGTGGCGTGGTCTGCTTCCTGCTGGGCGCCTTTGCCCTGTACACCGGGGTCGACACCAACAACCCGGTCGAGTTCACGGTCAGCCCGTTCCTGATCGTGGGGGCGATCCTGCTCAGCCTCGCCTACTTCTTCCTGCTGGTACGGGGCCTGCTCCAGATGCGGGCCAACCGATCCACGACGCTCCCGATCGCGGCCCTGGTGGGAACGGGCGGAACAGCCCAGACCCTGATCGCCCCAACCGGCATCGCCTATGCTGGCGGCGAGGCGTGGTCGGCTCGCAGCCGGCGCGGGAGGATCCAGCCTGGCAAGCCGCTGCGCGTGGTCGCGATCGAGGGGCTGGAGCTGATCGTCGAACCGGAGGAGAAGGGTGGCTGACGCGGTCGTGACTCGACTGGGCTCAGGCCCCGCGGCGTCCGATCGGCCGAACGGCGTGGCAGTGGTGGACGGCGCCGGTGGCGCCCTGACCGCCTGGTTCCTCGACGGCGTCTCGGCTGAGCTCACGACGCGCGGCTACCCCGTCCAGCGCGATCGCGAGCGTGACGCCACCGATATCGACCCGAACGTGCGGGTGGTGCTGAACGCCGTGGATGCCGATGAGCCGCGCAGCTTCCGGCGCCGCTCCAAGGAGATCTTCGTGGTCGGCGTGGCCGAGCTGCCCGACTCACCGGACGACATGCTGCGCGCCGGCTACCCGCTGCTGGTGCGCTCGCTCTCCAACGTGTTCGTGCCCATCGCCCGCAACGGCGGGGGACCGGAGGCCTACCTGATCACGATGGAGCAGGGCTTCCACCGCATCGCCGGCGAGGCCGATGACGAGACATTCTTCGCGCGCGTTGTCGACCGCCTCGTGCCGCTCGCCGAGTCGCGGCTGGTGATCGACAACGAGTTCGTGCCCGACCTGCCGCGCGAGCTGTGGCACGGCGACAAGCACACCGAGGCGATCGCGCGCGCCGGCCAGCGGCTCGACGAGCTCGACCTGCTGCCTGCCCCGTGGCCGATCGACGAGATTCTCAGCGCCGATGAGCTGCGGCACGTGAAGCGCCTGTTCGGGATCGGCGGCCTCAGCTACGGCAACGCCAGTGCTCGCCAATCAGGCGACGACTTCTGGATGAGCGCCAGCGGGGTGGACAAGAGCAAGCTGCGTGAGATCGGGCGCGACATCCTGCTGGTGACCGGCTTCGACGCGGAACGCGGCGTCATCCGCCTCAGCGTCCCGCCGGAGGTGAAGCCGCGGCGGGTCTCGGTGGACGCGATCGAGCACCTCACCATCTACCGCGAGCACCCGGAGGTCGGGGCCATCCTGCACGTCCATGGCTGGGTCGTTGGAGCCGTCTCGACCGAGGCGGTCTATCCCTGCGGCACCGAGGAGCTGGCGCGCGAGGTCGCGGAGCTGGTGCGCCAGGCGCCGGATCCGGGGCACGCGGTGATCGGCCTGAAGAACCACGGCCTGACGATCACCGGCGGGAGCCTGGACGAGATCCTGGAGCGGGTTGGGCCGCACATCGTCCGCCAGGTCCCGATGAGCTGACTGCCGCCATGGAGGGCGGGCAGGCTCGCGGCCTGGGCCTGCGCCTCGGCGCATCCGGCCTGAATCAGCGGATCCTGCGCCTCGTGGGCCGACGCCTGCCGGCGTTGATCGGGGGGCGGATGCCCTGGTTGGCACTCTCCCGATACCCGATCCCGGCGCTCCCCGGGCCCGACTGGGTCCGTATCCGACCCCTCCTGGCGGGGATCTGCGGCAGCGACACCGCCCTCCTCACTGGCAGGGCCAGCCCGATCCTCTCGCCATTCGCCTCCTTCCCGGCCATCCTGGGCCACGAGGTGGTGGGCATGGTCGAGGAGGCCGGCAGCGCCGTGTCGGTGAAGGCGGGGGAGCGGGTGGTGGTCGACCCGATCATCTCGTGCTTCGTTCGCGGCCTTGACCCGTGTTCGGCCTGCCGCGACGGGTTGCCGGCTCTATGCCGTCACGCGGCCGATGGATCGCTCTCACCCGGGATGCTGATCGGCTACTGCCGCGACCTGCCCGGCGCCTGGTCGGAGTCGATGCTGGCGCATGCGAGCCAGTTGCACCGGGTTCCGGACTCGGTGAGCGACGAGACCGCGGTCCTGGTCGAGCCGCTTGCCTGCTCCCTTCATGCGG
>DATCQR010000090.1:0-3403 GCA_036569405.1 Candidatus Limnocylindria bacterium | reverse complement strand
GGATCGGGCCGCGGCGGGCGCCCATCGCGAAGCGTCGCTCCCCGTTCGAGGCGGGCAGGCGATGGACGTAGCGGTAGTGAGGGAGGCGCTCCGGCCAGCGCTCGACCTCGGCCGCCAGGGGGAAGATCCGCTCCAGCGGAGCCTCGATGTGGATCTGGACCCGGCTCTTCACGGCCGAAGGACCTGCGCCAGGAAGAGAGGCGAGAGCGCATCGCTGGCCGGACGGCAGTCGCCCAGGGCACTGCCCAGCCGCTCGGCCGTGGCGGGCCGGGATGCCAGTCGCCGCAGCGCGTACCCCATGAGCGGAGGGGAGGCGAGCATCCCCTGGACGAGCCAGGTCAGTGCGTCCTTGGCCGCGAACGCGTGGCGCCGGGCGGCGAGGTAGCGCTCGTCGGCGCCGTCGTCGCCTGCGGCCAGGGACTCCGCGGCAGCCCGGGCGGAGCGCAGGGCACGGTAGATCCCCTCCCCGGTGAACGGGTCGATGAACCCGGCGGCGTCACCCACCAGCAGCCAGCCGGGCCCTGCGGCGCGCGCCACGCGGTGCCCAATCGGCGACGCGCCGCGAATCTGCGTCAGGCGTCGGCGCCCCGCGAGGCGTGCAGCCACGGCCGGGATGCCGTCGATCGCGGCCTGGAACCGCTCCCTCGTGCTGCTGCGCACCCTTTCCAGCGGTAGCGCCATGCCCACGTTCAGCCGCCCGCCGGCCAGCGGGGCGAGCCCCACGTACCAGCCGGGCCCCACGTGCATCTCACCGTGATCGGAGAGCTCGGCGTCGCCCTCGTAGTGCGCGACCATGCCGAGGCGCCGAGGGGCGACGACCCGTCGCTCCACGCCAAGCCCGCTTGCAACCCGTGAGCGCGCGCCATCGGCCCCGATCAGCCATCGACTCCGTACCGTTCTGGAGCCTTCCGGGGTGGAGACGATTGCCCCACTGACGAGCCCATCGGTCCGCAGCGGCCGCTCGAACGTTGCGTGCTCCATGAGACGGGCGCCCGAGTGCGTCGCGTGGGCCGCCAGCGCCGCGTCGAAGACGAGACGGTCGAGGCCCCACGCGCTGCGAGGACCGGCCGCATCCCGGTACCGAACATCGACGGCATCCCCGCCCCGGATCACGCGCATGCCGGTCAGCGCCAGCGCGTCCCCCTGCCAGAGCGCATCCGTGAGGCCGAGCCGGCGGAGCTCCTCCACGATCCGCGGGCTGGCGTACTCGGCGCAGGCCTTGGGCCTGGGATGAGAGCGAGCCTCGACCATCAGCACCTCGCGCCCGTGCGCGGCCAGGGCCGCCGCAACGGCCGAGCCGGCCGGTCCCGCGCCGACCACCAGGACCTCGCAGTCGAGGGTTGGGTCGCTCATCGGTACACCGTCGTGACCCGGGGCCAGAAACGCCCGCTCCGGCTGCTGCGCTTCAGGCCGGCCTTGGCCGCCAGCGTGTCGAGCTCGGCCAGGGTGTAGGCGCGGCGCGCGGAGAGGACGCCGTCGTGCCGCGTGTAGGCCCCGCGGGTCAGGGCCAGGACGGCGGAGGCAGTCATCGCGAACGGCAGCAGGCCGCGTCGCAGGTCGTTGATGACGACACCGAGTCGCGAGACCCGTCGCATTTCCGCCAACGCGGCGATCGCGTCATCGGGGTCGAAGTGGTGCATGAGCAGCGACGCGTGAGCGATATCGACCTCGCCGTCTGCGAGCGGGATCGCGCGCGCATCGGCCTTGAGCAGGGACACATGGTTGGTACCGGCGAGGTTACGAGCAGCGATCTCGAGGACCTCGGGCCGGAGGTCGGAAGCGATCACCTCGACGTGCCTTCGCCGGCGCAGCCGTCGGACGAAGTCGCCGGAGCCCGTCCCCACGTCCAGGACGGTCGCCTCGGTCTGCTCGCCGAGCAGCCGCTCGACGGCGCGCACACTGGCGCCCATCCCGCCGGGAAGCCGATTGAGCATCGCCATCTCGCGCAGGTTCCTCCGCAGCTCGAGCAGGTCTAGGTGCTCCGCGTCGAGCAGCTCATGCGCGGTGGAACGGGCGTTGAGGAGGCTGACCACGAGGCGGTCACTATGCGCGAAGTCCCCGGCCAGCGCAGGCGTGGCACCATGCAAGCATGCGACTGGACCCGACCATCACGGCCGTCGATGCCCACGCCGGCGGCGAGCCGGGGCGGGTCATCATCGGCGGGGTCCACGACGTCCCGGGCGCCACCATGCTCGAGAAGCGCAACCACCTGGCCGAGCACGGGGACCAGCTCCGCCACCTGATGCTGCGCGAGCCTCGCGGCTACCCCGCGCTCTGCGCGAACGTGATCCTTCCGCCCACCGATCCAAAGGCCGATGCCGGCTTCGTGATCATGGAGCAGGCGGAGTACCCGGCCATGAGCGGATCGAACACGATCTGCACGGCCACCGTGCTCATCGCCGAGAAGCTGGTCGCAGTGACGGAGCCGATCACCCAGCTCACCCTGGAGGCGCCCGCCGGCCTGATCCGGATCCGCGCCGAGGTGCGCGACGGCAGGGCCACCTCCATCACCTTCGATAATGTCCCGGCCTTCGCGATCGAGATCAACGCTCCGGTCGACGTGCCGCAGATCGGGCGGGTCAAGGTCGACGTGGCGTGGGGCGGGATGTTCTACGCGATCATCGAGGCCTCTGCCCTGGGCCTCCGGCTGACGCCTGACGAGGGGCGCGATATCGTGCGGCTGGGCGAGATGGTCAAGGCCGCGGCCCGCGAGCAGATCCCGGTGGCACATCCCGACCAGCCCGAGATCCGCGGCATCAGCATCGTCGAGATCACGGCGCCGCCGACGCTCGCCGGCGCGCATGGCAAGAACACCGTTGTCGTGTCCTCCGGCACCCTCGACTGGGATCGGCCCGAATCATTCACCGGCGTCCTCGACCGCTCCCCGTGTGGCACCGGCACCAGCGCGCGGATGGCCGTACTCCATGCCCGCGGCAAGCTCGGCATCGGCGAGGACTTCGTGCACGAGGGGATCCTGGGCACGGCCTGGACCGGGCGGCTTCTGCGCGAGACGACGGTCGGACCGTACCGCGCCGTGGTGCCGCAGCTGACCGGGAGCGCCTGGATCACCGGACGAGCCGAGTACACGCTCGACCCGGCCGACCCGTTCCCCGAAGGCTTCACGGTCGGCGACCTGTGGGGCCTGCCCGACGGGGCATCTTCCCCCCAGTGACACGGTGTCTTATGATGCAGGACCCGCGGTAGCGCGCGGCCAGGTTGACCCGCCCGATGGGCGAGCGCAGACCCCCGAAGAGGACGATGCGGATGGCGACGGTCACCTTCGATCACGTGTTCAAGCGCTTTGATGGCGACGTGGTCGCCGTCAACGACCTCAACCTGCAGGTGGCAGACGGCGAGTTCCTGGTCCTGGTCGGCCCATCCGGTTGCGGCAAGACGACGGCGC
>DATCQR010000089.1:0-9301 GCA_036569405.1 Candidatus Limnocylindria bacterium | reverse complement strand
TACGCAACGCCCACCTGCGGCCCCGACCGACCTTCTCCGGCAAGCGACATCCCCACCTGGTCCTGGGCGGGGATGGAGGGCCCCGGCTGGCCCGGCTGGTCGCCACCTACGCTGACGAGTTCAACCGACAGTCGGCAACGCCCGACCGGCTGCGAGAGGCCTACGGCCGCATCGCGACGGCCTGCGCGGAGGCAGGACGGGACCCCGAGACCGTCGTGCGCTCGGCGATGGTCGGCGTGCTGGTGGCAGAGACGGAGAGCGACCTGCGCGAGCGAGTGCAGCAGCAGATCGCAATGCTCGGCGGGGGCGGCGCAGATGCCGAGACGTGGCTCCGCGAGCGGACAGGGCGCTGGATCATCGGCACACCTGATGCCGCACGCCAGGTCATCGAGAGCCTGGAGGCCGCCGGGGCGCAGCGCATCATGCTGCAGGACTTCCTGCCGCGCGACCTCGAGATGGTGACCCTGCTCGGACGCATCGCGGCAGGCTGATCGGCCCGAAGGCTCGCCGCCGCGGCTTGCGCTACACTCGCCGACTACAGTCTCCGAGCCGATGGAAGGCAGGGACTGACGATCGTGATCAGCAATTGACACGCGCTGCATGAGGCGGCGCGAGCGCCCATTGGGGCTCCACAAATGGAGGAGCCGATGCCTGAAAGCAACGTCGTCGTGGCGGCCGGCGCCGCCCTCATCGTTGGAATTGCAATCGGATATCTGTCCCGCCGCTTCCTGGCTGCCGGCAGCGTCAAGCATGCCGAGGGCTATGCCGAGCGGCTGATGGCCGAGGCGCGCGCAAAGCAGAAGGAGATCGTCCTTGAGGGCAAGGACGACGCCCTCAAGGTGCAGCGCGCAGCCGAGGAGGAGGCGCGAGAGAAGCGCGCCGACCTGCAGCGCCAGGAACGCCTCCTGCTCGATCGTGCCGAGGGCCTGGACCGCAAAGTGGAGTCGCTCGAACGGCGCGAGGTCGCGTTCGAGGAGCGGCAGCGCGACGTCGACGCCGAGAAGGCGCGGCTGGTGGAGCTTCAGCAGCAGCAGCTGCTCGAGCTCGAGCGAGTGTCCGGCCTCACCGCCTCCGAGGCGCGCCAGAGCCTCATCCAGCTGATCGTGGACGAAGCGCAGGCAGAGGCACACCAGAAGGTCCGCGAGATCGAGCGCAGTGCCGTCGAGGAGGGCGAGGAGCACGCTCGCCGCGTCCTGACCACGGTCATGCAGCGCATCGCCGCCGACCACACCTCGGAGGCGACGGTGACGGTCGTGCCGCTCCCCTCCGAGGAGATGAAGGGCCGCATCATCGGCCGCGAGGGCAGGAACATCCGGGCGCTCGAGCAGGCGACCGGGGTCGACCTGATCATCGACGACACGCCCGAGGCGGTGGTCCTGTCCGGGTTCGACCCGGTCCGGCGCGAGGTGGCGCGCATGGCGCTCACCAAGCTCATCAGCGACGGACGGATCCATCCCGGCCGGATCGAGGAGACCGTGGCCAAGTGTCGCGCCGAGATCGAGGTGGTGATGCGCCAGGCGGGGGAGCAGGCAGCATACGACGCCGGCGTGCCAGGCCTGCACCCCGAGCTGATCAAGCTCCTCGGCCGGCTCAAGTACCGGACCAGCTACGGCCAGAACGTGCTGAACCACTGCGTTGAGACCGCACGCCTCAGCGGCCTGCTGGCGGCCGAGATCGGCGCCAACATCCCCGAGTCGAAGAAGGGCGGCCTGCTGCACGACATCGGCAAGGCCATCGACCACGAGGTCGACGGCCCGCACGCCCTGATCGGCGGCGACATCGCCAAGCGCTACGGCGTCAACGCCGTGGTCTGCAACTGCATCGCCGCCCACCACCAGGAGGTCGAGCAGGAGTCGACCGAGGCGACGGTGGTCCAGATCGCCGACGCCATCAGCGCCTCCCGCCCGGGAGCCCGCGGCGAGTCGCTCGACAACTACGTCAAGCGGCTCGACGACCTGCAGCAGATCGCACTGGCCTTCCCCGGAGTGGAGCGCTGCTACGCCATCCAGGCCGGTCGCGAGATCCGGATCCTGGTCCGCCCCGAGGAGATGGACGACATGGCGTCCAGCCGCCTGGCAAGGGACGTGGTCAAGAAGATCGAAGAGCAGCTCCAGTATCCGGGCCAGATCAAGGTGACCGTGATCCGCGAGACGCGCGCGGTCGACTACGCTCGATGACCGACCGCACCGCGCTCCTGCGGTGCATGGTCATCGGCGACATCATCGGGAAGCCGGGCCGGCTGGCGGTCGTCGGCAGCCTGCGTCATCTTCGCACCGAGCTCGACCTCGACCTGGTCGTCGCCAACGGCGAGAACCTGGCGGCAGGCGCCGGGCTGACGCCCAGCCTGGCAGAGGAGCTGTTCGCGAATGGCGTCGACGTCATCACCAGCGGCAACCACATCTGGGACAAGCGCGAGATCTACGACTACCTCGACAGTGGCCGGCCGGTGCTGCGCCCGCTCAACTATCCCGATGACGCTCCCGGCAAGGGCTGGCTGCTGCACACGCTGCCCGATGGCGATCGGGTGGCGGTCGTGAACGTCATGGGTCGCGTCTTCATGAACCAGCTCGATTCGCCGTTTGCGGCCATGGACGGCCTGCTCGACGGGGCTGCCGAGCCGCTGCCCCTGGTCCGGATCGTCGACTTCCACTGCGAGATCACCAGCGAGAAGAACGCCATGGGCTGGTACCTCGACGGCCGCGTCACGGCGGTGCTGGGCACGCACACCCACGTGCCCACAGCCGACGCCCGGCTCCTGCCGAAGGGCACCGCCTACATCAGCGACGTGGGCATGACCGGCCCGCGCAACTCGGTGATCGGCTTCTCGCTGGAGACGGTCCTGCCGCGCTTCCTGACCCACTTGCCGACCCGGTTTGCCGTCGCGGAGGGACCGGTGGCATTCAACGCGGTACTGATCGAAGCTGAGCGGGGGACCGGTCGCGCCACCTCGATCACGCAGCTGCAGCGAGTCATCGAGGTCTGATTGGGGCCGATTGCGGGCATCGTCGGCCCAACCGGATCGGGCAAGACGGAGCTGTCGCTTGCGCTGGCGGCGCGAATCCCGATCGAGATCCTGGTCGCCGACTCGCGCCAGGTCTACCGCGGAATGGATATCGGGACGGCCAAGCCCGATGGACGAGCGAGGGACGCGGTCCCACATCACCTGATCGACCTCGTGACCCCCGGGCAAGCGTTCAGCGTCGCCTCATGGGCAGATGCAGCGCGGCGCCTGGTCACGGAGGTGACAGCCCGCCGGCGGCTGCCGCTGGTCGTCGCTGGCAGCGGCCTGTACCTGGCCGCCCTGCTGGATGGCTACGCCTTCGGTCCGGCGCCGCGTGCGGAGGACCGGGCGCGGCTGAATCATGAGCTGGCGACTGCCGGTGTCGGCGTCCTGGCCGATCGGCTGCGCACGGTCGATCCGTCGGGCGCGGCACGGACGGACCTGCGCAACCCGCGCCGCGTGGCACGCGCACTCGAACGCGCCGCGTCCAGAGCTGGCACGGACGCGAGCGCATTGGCGGCGAAGCCATGGGAAGGTCCGATCAGCCTGGTTGGCATCAGCCGTCCGATCGAGGTGTTGAACCGTCGCATCGACGAGCGAGCGCAGTGGCTCTTCGCCAATGGCCTGGTCGAGGAGGTCCGCGGCCTGCTGGAGGCCGGTCACGACCCGCGACAGGCGCCGCTGACCAGCCACGGCTACGGCGAGGCCGCGCACTACCTGGCGGGGGAGTGGTCGCTCGAAGAAGCAGTGGCGGTCACGGTCCGGCGCACGCGGCAGTACGCCAAGCGGCAGCGCACCTGGTTCCGGCGCGACGAGCGGATCGTGTGGTTATCGGCCGGTGAGGCGCCCGCAGACGATCCGACCCTTGTCGCCGCCGCCGAGCGGGTGCTGGAGAGGCTGCCGCGCGCCAGGGTCGAGGCCTAGGCGGCGGGGGTCGCCAACCCGATCTTGCGACGCCACGATTCGAGGTCGGGGTCTTCATCCACGACCGCGGCTGGCGTCTGGCGGTCGGCCGCTCGCTTCAGGCGCTTCTCGCCCGCCCAGTCGGGGAGGGGGCCCGGCCGACTGAAGAGGTAGCCCTGGGCGGCGGTGACGCCGAGCTGTGTCAGCTGCTCGACCTGCTCCTCGTGCTCCACGCCCTCGCCGATGACGAGCGCGCCCATTCGGCTGGCGAAGGCGACGATCGACTCGACCACCGCGCTCGAGCGAGCCCCGGTTGAGCTGCGCTGCACGAGTCCGAGGTCGACCTTCACGATGTCGAAGCGCAGGTCGCTCAGGAGTCGCAGGCCAGAGTTGCCCGAGCCCAGGTCATCAGCAGCCATCCGCATCCCGGCGCTCCGGCAGGTATCGAGCTTATGGCGCACGCGCTCGAGGTCGGCGATCGGCTGATGCTCGGTCAGCTCGATGATCAGCCGCTCGGGCGGGAAATCGTACCGGGCCAGGATGTTGAGCATGGCGGGGGCGCTGAACTCTGGCGCCTCGATCGTGCGCGGAGACATGTTCACGCTCAGGAACAGATCCTTCGGCAAGCTCGCCGCGGCCGACACGATGGCCTCCACGCAGGCGAGGTCAAGCGGTACGACGTGCCCGCTGGCTTCTGCAGCGGCGAAGAGGCTCGCCGGATCCGCGTACGGCGCGGGCGGCACGGGACGGATGAGGCCCTCGTAGCCGAGCGTTCCGCCGGTCGCGAGGTTGACGATCGGCTGGAAGACGGGCCGCAGCAGCTTCTGCTCGATCACCTCGGCGATGGCGGCCGAGGTGCTGGCGGCGGTGGCGGCGACCTCCGCCCCGGGGTCGAAGACGAGCACCTCGGTGCGTCCGGCGTGCTTGGCCGCGTGAAGGGCCGTATCGGCCTGCGTGTAGAGCTGCGTGCGGCTGGTGGCCGGGCCGGGCAATGACGAGATCCCGGCGGAGAAGGAGAGAGGCTTGATCTTCGGATCCCGAACGTTGGGCTGCAGCGCCGACACGAGGAGGCGGCGCGCCACGATGTGCGCCGCGTCGGCATCGGTGTGAGGCAGCAAGATGGCGAATTCGTCACCGCCGATCCGGAAGGGACGGTCCACCTTGCGCAGCACGGACCCCACCAGCCTGCCGAAAGAGGCCAGGGTCTGGTCGCCAACGGCATGGCCGGCGCTGTCGTTGATCTGCTTGAACTCGTCGAGGTCGATGAGGACGAGGGCGACGGGCACCTCGTACCGCGTGGCGTTCTCGATCTGGCTGTCGAGCTCCTCCTGGAAGGCGCGGTGGTTTCCCAGGCCGGTCAGCGGGTCAAGAAGGGCGTCGGCGACCGCCTCCTGGTAACGGACCTGCAGGTCGGCGCGGGAGCGCGTCAGGGGTCGAATCAGCATGATCGCCAACCCGAATGCCGAGAGGCACGCCCCAATCCCGATGCTGGTGGCGGCGCGCACCAGGCTGTTGGGCAGCGTGGGGCTGAGCAGCGTCTCCGCTGCAATGCTCGCAGCTGCGCCAGCAGTGAGCGGGATCAGCATCCGCACTGCCATGCTCGCCGTCGACGGGACGCCTCTCTTCGTGCTGCCGTCGGGCTGCACGCTCGCATCGGTCACCGAGTTCTCCTGTGCCGGAAGGGATCAGGAGAGGTATCGCAGATCAATTGGCCTCGCGCCGTAGCCAAAAAGTACCGTCCGACCACCAGCGGGCCAGCGCTGGTCCCGGACAGGCTCGGCTACCATGGGCCTCCGAGATGCCCACACACCCCTCGTTCACCGACCTAACTGCCCCCGAGGAGCGTGCCTTCCTGATCGGCCTGGACGACCCCGGCGACGGTCGCTGGCCGATCGAGCGCAGCCTCGCCGAGCTTGCCGCCCTGGCCCAGACCGCCGGAGCGGTGGTCGTCGGGAGCGCTTCGCAGCGCCGGACGCACCCCGACCCAGCCTCCTACTTCGGCAAGGGCCGCGCAGCCGAGCTCGTCGACGAGCGAGCCGCAACCGGCTTCAACCTGCTGATCGTCGACGATGAGCTGGCGCCGAACCAGCAGCGCGCGCTCGAAAAGCTGCTCGATTGCAAGGTGCTCGACCGCTCGGCGCTGATCATCGACATCTTCGCTCGCCACGCCACCACCCGGGAGGGACGCCTGCAGGTCGAGCTGGCCGCGCTCGAATACCACCTGCCGCGCTTGACGCGGCTGTGGACCCACCTGTCGCGCACGGGAGGCGGGATCGGCACCCGCGGCCCAGGCGAGAGCCAGCTCGAGACCGACCGACGGCTGATCCGGGACAAGATCCGCAAGGTCCGCTCCGAGCTGGAAGACGTGAAGCGCCAGCGTGCCACCGCGGCACGGCAGCGCGAGCGGTCCGAGGTTGCCACAGTCGCTCTGGTCGGCTATACGAACGCCGGCAAGAGCACCCTGCTGAACCGATTGGCCACGGCGGACCTGTTCGTCGCGGACATGCTGTTCGCCACGCTTGACCCGACCAGCCGTCGCGTGACGCTGCCCTCTGGCCAGCGGATCGTCGTGACCGACACGGTCGGCTTCATCAACAAGCTGCCGCACGACCTGGTCGAGGCCTTCCGCGCCACTCTCGAGGAGGTGCTTCGAGCCGACCTGCTGATTGAGGTGGTGGACGCCTCGGACCCGGACTTCGTGGGACAGCAGGAGGCCGTCCAGGTGGTCCTGGACGAGCTCGGAGCGGGGGACAAGCCGCGCATCGTGGCGTTCAACAAGATCGACCTGCTGGCGCCTGGCCTTCGTGCCGCCTCGATGCCGGCGGGCGACCGGGCCGTCTTTGTCAGCGCCGCCACGGGCGAGGGGATCGAGCCTCTGCTGGCGCGGGTCGGCGGTCTGTTGCGCGACCAGATGGTGGCGGTCGACGCGGTGGTGCCCTGGTCTCGCGGAGAGCTGGTTGCTCGCGCCAAGGTCGCCGGCGACGTGGCTGAGCGATTTACCGATGACGGGGTTCGCCTGTCAGGCCATCTCCCCAACGCAATCGCGGCCGAGGTGCAGCGAGCCGCCCCGGAGGCCCGGCAAGGGGCAGCCCACCGACGCCGATCCCGTCGCTGACGCGCCGATGGTCGACGTTACGGCCGATGCGATTCGGTCCGCTCACGGGCGCATCCCGAGCGTATTTCGGGATTCGCCCCAGTTCGTCTCCGAGCCGTTGTCCGAGGCCATTGGGGTCGCGGTCGTCGTCAAGCTCGAGACAGCCAACCCGATCGGGTGCTTCAAGGGTCGCGGGACCTGGCTCGCTCTCTCCGAGCTCGTGGCGGCGGGCAGGGTGGGGGAGCGCCTGGGGGTGGTTGTCGCTTCGGCCGGGAACTTCGGACAGGGGGTCGCCTACGCCGGTCGGGCGATGGGCATTCCCGTCAGCGTGGTGGCTGCGACGACTGCAAGTCCGATGAAGTTGGCCGCCATGCGACGCCTCGGTGCCGACGTGCGAACGGTGGGGGAGGACTTCGACGCTGCGCGCCTCGCGGCTGCCGACCTGGCGGCCGACAGTGGCTGGCAGCTGCTGGTAGACGGGGAAGACCCCTGGATCTCGATCGGGGCGGGCACGATCGCGCTGGAGCTCAGCAACGCGGTTGTGAGCGGCGACCTGCCGGCGCTCGATCGGTTCTACGTGCCGGTCGGCAACGGTGCCCTGATTGCCGGCATCGGCACATGGCTTCGGACAGAGGCGCCAGCCACCCGCGTCATCGGGGTGCAGGCTGCCGGCGCGCCTGCCATGACGCTGTCATGGCGCGAACGGCGCCCGATCGAGACCCAGCGAGCCGACACGATTGCGGATGGGATCGCCGCCCGGGTGCCGGTGCGCGCGGCGCTGGAGCTCATGATCGAGGTGGTCGACGAGATGCTCCTGGTCGGCGACGATCAGATCGTGGCGGCGACGCATGAGATGTCTGCCGCCGTGCCGACCGCGGTGGAGCCGGCAGCCGGGGCTGCCTGGGCAGCGGTTCGGGCGGCTCAATCGCACACGGGAGTCATCGGCGTGCTGATTACGGGAGGAAACGTGACCTCCCGCGGCGCATCGGGCGGCGGAGCGGCCTAGACGCGGTGTCCGAGGATCGTGCCGCCTGAGCGGACTTCGCTGCGTGGCCGAGCCACAGCCTTCAGGACCAGAGCCTGGATCGCCAGGCCGAATCCGAGGAAGAGGGAGCTGCCGACGACCAGCAGTCCATATCCTGCCGCCAGCTGGCCGATGTCACTTCCTGCGGCCGCGCCGCCGAAGACCATCAGCACGCCGGCGCCGAGGCTGCCGACCATCAGGACCCAGAGCGATGAGTGTTTCATGTGCCCAGCGTAGGTCCGCGCTCGAGGGTCGAGTATCCACCAACCGGTGCATGATTCCGGCCATTGGTCCTACCACTAGGCTTCCGCAAAGAGATGTTATGTGACCTTGATCCAGAAAAGGCAGCGAGGAGGCAGGGATGCAGACCATCGGAATCGTTCTGAACGTCGGCGTGGACGAGGTTGAGGCGTTCGAGGGTGGGTTTCGGGAGATGGAGGCGCCGATCTGGGCCGATCTGCACGGACGCGGCCTGCTGACGATGGCGACCCTCACGCGGCTCGACATCAGCACCCTGAAGGTGGATGGAGCTGCGCAGTACCTGGTGGTCGCCATCTTCGCCACCGATGAGGGCCATCACGAGCACGACAACGACGCACGATTCGAGGCTTGGAACAAGCGCGCCGATGCGTACCAGATCGAGGAGCCCTTCGTCTTCGGCGGCGACACGATCGTCTCGCAGGGTCCCTAAAGGGCGGGGCCGAAGTCCTGCTGCTTCTCGATCACCCAGTCGCCCGCACCTCCTTCGGCGGACGGGTCGGCGCGATAGAACGTCACGAACTGCTGAATCGAGTCGCCGTTTGCGTCGAAGCCGATGGTGCCCAGCACCGTCTCGTATCGATGCGTCGGGTCCACCGCGTAGGCCCGAAGCGCCTCGCGCAGCCCATCCACGCTGGGGCTGCTCGCGGCGATGGCGCGGAGCCCGGCAACGATGACCTCGACACAGGCGTAGGCCGCCCCTGCGTATTCGTCCGGCTCCGTCTGGTAGGCGGAACGGTAGGCATCGACGAAGCTTGCCTTGGGCGGTGCTAGGGACGCGTGCGCGATGTATGAGCCGACGGCGGCCACCCCCACCTGCTGGATGAACGAGCCGTCGTCGGTGCCGCTCCCGTCGTAGAGGCCGTCCCAGCTGAGAAACGGAACCGCCTCGAGGCCGCCCTCCCCCATCGCCAGGCGCAGCTGCGCGCCGCCGGTGTTGGTGTATCCCGCGAAAAAGACGACATCCGGTGCCGCCTCGCTGCCAATCGGGAGGACGGTCATCGGATCTGCCCCCGCATTC
>DATCQR010000088.1:0-6490 GCA_036569405.1 Candidatus Limnocylindria bacterium | reverse complement strand
CCCGAGCCGGGGATCGAGCTGCGATCGGTCGAGGCGGTCGTCTCGGCGCCGATGCTGACCCCCGATCTGCTCGCCCTGGCCGAGGAGATCGCCGTCTACTACTGCGCGCCGCTCGGCGGGACCATCGGCGCGATGCTCCCGCCAGGCCTCGAATCGCGCCTGGAGCGACGCTGGACGACGCCGGATGCCAGCCTGCTGCCGGACCCGCTGCGTGCGATGCTGTCGGGTCCCGATGGGATCAGCGACGCTATGTTGAAGCGCTCGCTCGGCCCGCGCTGGAGCCCCGTCGCCGACCGGCTGCGGCGCTCCGGGGCGCTGGTCGCGCGCTGGTCGCTGCGACCGCCGGAGCTGAAGGCGCGTCGCGTGCGGACCCTGCGCCGACTGCCCGACGCGGACGCGCCAGTCCGCACCGCGCCGCTTCAGCGCGCGATCCTCGATGCCCTGGGCAGCGAGGCGCGAAGCCTGCCGGAGCTGGCCGAGGAGATCGGTGTCGAACCGGCATCAGCGATGGCGGCGGCTCGTCGCCTGGTGGCCCGCGGCGCTGCCGCCATGGATTGGCAGGTCGTCGAGCGCGACCCGCGCGCCCATCGGCCGACCGAAGTCGCGCGCGACCACCTCCTGGCCGCCGAGCAGCAGGCCGCCATCGCCCAGCTGGAGGCGCTTGCTCCCGGCGGTGAGCTGCTGCTGGAGGGGGTCGCCGCCGCCGGAAAGACCGACGTGTACCTCGCCGCGCTGGCGGGGGTGCTGACCGAGGGGGGCACGGCGATCGTGCTCGTGCCCGAGGTCTCGCTGGTGACCCAGCTGGCGGACCGCGTTGCCTCGCTGGCCGGAGACCAGCTGGCGGTGATGCACTCCGGGCTGTCGGCGGGGGAGCGTCACGACACGTGGTGGCGGATCATGCGAGGTGAGGCGCGCGTGGTCGTGGGCACACGCATGGCGGTCTTCGCACCCCTCTCCGACCTGCGGCTGATCATCCTGGACGAGGCGCATGACGGCGCGTACAAGGCCGATCGCGCTCCCCGTTACGACGCCCGGTGGGTCGCTCGGCGGCGCGGCGGGCTGACGGGGGCGCGCGTGATGATGGGGACGGCAACGCCCGACGTGGTCACCGTGGCGCGCGTTCGCGGAGGGCTGGTCGATCGGGCCCGCCTGCTGGAGCGCCGCGTGGGCCGCACACCGGCAGTCGAGGTCGTGGATCTGCGAGCAGAGCTGGCGGAGGGGAATCGCTCGATCTTCTCTCGAGCGTTGACGGCCGCGCTGTCAGACCTGCGACAGGGGAGCGAGCAGGCGATCCTGCTCATGAACCGTCGCGGGGCAGCGACCTTCGTGCTCTGCCGCGACTGTGGCGAGAGCCTGCGCTGCCCCGACTGCGACCTGCCGTTCGTCTTCCACCTGAGCGGGGAACAGCTGCGCTGCCACCATTGCGGACGGACGGCCAGGCCCCCGGAGAAGTGCCCGCACTGCGGGAGCAGCCGGATCCGCTACTTCGGGGCCGGGACGCAGCGGGTCGAGGCCGAGCTGCGCACGCGCTTTCCCCATCTGCGGGTGTCACGCCTCGACTCCGATGCCCTTGCCGCTCGGCGCGGCTTCGAGGCGATCTACGACGATTTCCGCGACGGCCGCGTCGACGTCCTGGTGGGGACCCAGCTGGCCGCCAAGGGGCTCGACCTCCCGAGCGTGACGCTGGCGGCGGTGATCGCCGCCGACGTGACACTCAATCTGCCCGACTATCTCGCGCCGGAGCGCACCTTTCAGCTCCTGGCCCAGGTGGCGGGGCGCGCGGGGAGGGGAGAGCAGCCCGGACGGGTCCTGATCCAGACCTATGCGGCGGGTCACTACGCCATCCGCGCGGCCGCACGCCTGGACGTCGACGGCTTCGCCGACGAGGAGCTCCCGCGTCGCCGGCTGCTCGGCTACCCGCCATCGAGCGTGCTCGCCCGCCTGCTGGTTGCCGACCCCGATCGCGCCCGGGCCGAGTCACGCGGCCGAGACGCCGCAGCCGCGGTTGCATTCCCCGGGGTGGAGGTGCACGGGCCGCTCCCCTCGTACGTCCCTCGGCGAGCGGGCCGATGGCGGTTCCAGGTGGTGATTCGTGCCCAGGACCAGGCCGCGAGGGCTGCGGCGCTGGAGCGCGTCCCGCCCGGCGTGGCGATCGACGTCGACCCTGAATCCCTGCTGTAGCGGGAGTCGTCCGCGTGGTCTGGACGGGATCCGTGGATCGGTACAATGCGGGCGATGGTCAACCGTCCGATCCTCACCGCCGATGAGCCGATCCTGCACCAGCGCGCCAAGAAGGTGACGCACTTCGATGCGTCGCTGCACCGCCTGCTGCAGGAGATGGTCGAGACGATGCGCGACGCGCCGGGGATCGGCCTGGCCGCCAACCAGATCGGGGTGCCGCTGCAGGTGGCGGTGATCGAGCTCGAGGAGAGGGTGACGGAGCTCGTCAACCCGCAGATCGTGCGCGCCAACGGCGAGGTGATCGACTGGGAAGGATGCCTCTCCGTGCCGGGCTTCGTGGCCGAGGTTCGCCGCCACGCGAAGGTCACGGTCAAGGCGCGCGATCGGCACGGCAAGGAGTTCCGCGTCAAGGGCGAGGACCTGTTCGCGCGCGCGCTCCAGCACGAGATCGATCACCTGAACGGGGTCCTGTACATCGACTACCTCGATTCGCTCGAAGAGCTGGTTCGCGTCAGCGAGCACCCGAGCGAGGTGGAGGAACCAACGACCGCGGGGATCTAGTGCCGCAATTGGGCCGCATCGCGTTCCTCGGCACCGGCCTGTTCGGCGTCCCGCTCCTCTCGCGTCTCCCGCCGCTGTGCGATGAGCTGATCGTCATCAGCCAGCCGGACAAGCCGGCCGGGCGCGGCCTGCAGACCCGTCCGTCACCCGTAGTCGCCTGGGCGCGGGAACACGGCATTGCGGTCGAGACACCCAGCCGACTTCGCTCCGACGAGGGGAGAACCCTCCTTCGCCGCTTCGCGCCTGACGGGCTCCTGCTCGCGGCGTACGGGCAGCTGGTGCCATCCGACCTGCTGGACCTCGCGTCGCGTCCGCCCCTTAACGTGCACCCCTCGCTGCTGCCCCGGCATCGGGGCGCTGCGCCGGTGGCCTCGACAATCCTGGCCGGCGACTCGCGGGGCGGGGTGTCGCTGATGGTGATGACCGCCGAGCTGGACGCCGGGCCGATCGTCGCCCAATGGCCGGCGACGCTCACCGGTCGCGAGACGACCCCCGAGCTCGAGGGACGCCTGGCTCAGCTGGCCGCGGAGGTGGTCCCGGACGAGCTCGACGGCTGGGTCGCGGGTGAGGTGGTCACAACGCCGCAGGACGAGAGCCTGGCCACCATGATTCGACCCTTCCGGCGCAGCGACGGCTGGATCGACTGGCGAGAGAGCGCCACGATCGTCGACCGCCGCGTCCGCGCCCTCCAGCCATGGCCCGGCGCCTGGACGACGCTCGACGGGCGGCGGCTCCATATCCGGGCCGCCCACCCTGTGGCGGGGGTTGATGGACCGCTGGTCGGCACTCTGCTCCCCGGTGAGTGGCCGCTGGTGGCCTGTGGGCAGGGGGCGCTCGCGCTCGAGCTCGTCCAGCCTGAGGGAAGGCCGGTCATGCCGGCCGACGCGTGGCGTCGTGGAATGCCACGCGAGCACGTCCTGCTCGGCGGCGGAACGCCTCCCGCATAGTCCCATCTTCACCTCGCCTTCACTGAGGCGAAGGGGAGGCTCGGCTATACTCGCCGCGCTTCCAAGGAGGTAGCAACAAGACCATGGCCGGTTTCCTGCCGTACATCTTGCTGGTCATGCTTCCGAGCATCGCCATCACCGGTTGGGCGGCGTGGCGTGTTCGCTCAACCTACGCCCGGTGGTCAAAGGTCGACTCCGGGATTGACCTTTCAGCCTTTGACTTTGCCCGCCGGCTTCTTGATCGGCAGGGCCTTACCGAGGTCAAGATCGAGCCGGTCCCCGGCCAGCTGACCGACCACTACGACCCGCGCGGCAAGGTGCTTCGCGTCAGCTCCGCGGTGGCCGGGCAACAGCAGCTCGGCTCCTACGACTCGACCGACCGCTCGGTCGGGTTTCCGCAGGGCTCCGGCACCCTCTCGGTTGCCGCCGCCGCGGTGATCGCGCACGAGGTCGGTCACGCCCTCCAGGATCGAGAGCATGACCCGTGGATGGCAGTTCGCCAGACGATCGTGCCCGCCGCGCAGCTCGGGTCAGGGCTCGCGCCGTGGCTGATCATCGCCGGGGTCTGGTTCAGCATCATGCAGCTCGCCTGGGTCGGCCTGATCTTCTTTGGGGCCGCCGTCATCTTCACCTTCGTGACGCTCCCGGTTGAGATCGGCGCCTCGGGGAAGGCTCTCGCCTTCGTCAGCAGCCTGGGGATCACCGGGGAGCGACAGGTCGGCGCCCGCGAGGTGCTGAAGGCAGCCGCCTGGACCTACGTCGCCGCGGCGCTGGCCGCGCTGCTGACCTTCCTGTACTACCTGATGCTGATCCTGGGGCGGCGTGACTGAACGTCCAGTCGCCGGGAACCAGCCGGCGATCAGCGAGGTCGATCCTGAATCGCTCACCGCGTGGCTCGCCGCCCGCGGTGAGCCCGCGTATCGAGCTGCCCAGGTGCTCGCCGGCGCCCACCGGCCGACCGTCTCCAGCCTCGACGACCTGACCGACCTGCCGCGTCCACTGCGGGGAGCCGTGGCGGATGCATTCCGCTTCTCGTCCATCGTCGGCAGCCACACGCTCGTCGCCGATGGAGGGCTGACCGCCAAGGCGGTGCACGAGCTGGTAGACGGCCAGCGCATCGAGTCGGTGCTGATGCGCTACCCGGGTCGCGGCACGAGCCTCGGGCGCACCACCATCTGCATCAGCTCGCAAGCTGGCTGTGCGGTGGGCTGTCCCTTCTGTGCGACTGGGCAGGCCGGCTTCGGCCGCCAGCTCAGCGCTGGGGAGATCGTCGACCAGGTGCTGCACTGGCATCGCGATCCCTGGCTCGCCCTTGGCGCGGATTGGCGACCCGGGGGTGGTCGGAGCCACTACAACATCGTCTTCATGGGGATGGGCGAACCGCTGAACAACGTCGACCGGGTCTTCGCCTCTGTCCGTCTGCTGAACGATCCGGCCCGGCTGGGGATCGGAGCGCGGCACATCACGGTCAGCACCTCGGGGGTGGTCCCCGGCATCGACCGCATGATCGACGAGCTGCCACAGGTCAACCTTGCTATCAGCCTGCACGCTGCCAGCGACGACCTGCGCGACGAGCTGGTGCCGATCAACCGCAAGTGGCCGATCGCCGAGGTGGTGGCGGCAGGCCAGCGCTTCGCGGCGCGCACCAGGCGCCGCGTCAGCCTCGAGTACGTGCTAATCGATGGGGTGAACGACGCTCCGGCCCAGGCGACCGGCATGGCCGCACTCGCCAGCGGGTGGCTCTGCCACGTCAACCTGATCCCGCTGAACCCGACGCCGGGATCGCGCTGGAGCGGAACCGACGCGGCGGGGGTTCGCCGCTTCGCGGCCACGATCGAGCGGGCTGGCGTGCCCGTCACCGTGCGCGACACGCGCGGGCGAGAGATCGAGGCGGCGTGTGGCCAGCTCCATGCCCAGCTCGCCGGACGGGCGATCGGGACGGCACAGCCGATGGTCCCTGCGTGAGCGCACGCCCGGCACAGATCAGCGCCAGTCTGCTGAATGCCGACTACTCCCGGCTTGGCGACGAGGTGCGGCGCGCCGTCAAAGGTGGGGTCGACTCGATCCACCTTGACGTGATGGATGGCCACTTCGTAGAGAGCTTGACAATCGGCCCGGTCGTGGTCGAGGCGCTGCGACCGGTGGCATCGCTTCCGTATCACGCCCACCTCATGGTCTCGCAGCCGCTCCGCCATGCACGCGCCTTCGCCGACGCCGGGAGTGACCTGATCGTGGCCCATGTCGAAGCCGATGACGATCCTGCCGAGGTGATCGATGCGATCCACGGCCTCGGCCGGGCTGCTGGGCTGGCGCTCAATCCGGAGACTCCCGCGGAGGCGGTCCTACCATACCTCGCCACGATCGACCTGCTGCTGGTCATGACGGTCCATCCCGGTCGCGGCGGGCAGGCATTCCTGTCCGAGGTGCTGCCCAAGCTGGCCCAGCTGCGTGACGAGATCGACCGTCGCGGACTTGCGCTGCCGATCGGCGTGGACGGGGGCGTGAGCCTTGACACGATCGCGGCGGCGCATGCCGCAGGGGCCGAGGTCATGGTCGCCGGATCGGCGCTGTTTGGCGAGGAGGGCGACCTGGCGCCGACCGTCCAGGCGCTTCGCGCCGCCGGGGCCGCGGTGGTGGCGTGACCCAGTTCCTGCGCTGCCGGCCCCTGGTCGTCGCGCTGCTGACCGCGGTGATCGTGATCGGCTGCTCCGCCCCGGGCCCCGAGGCAAGCCCGACCCCGCGGCCGCCGCGTGACGTCACCGTCACGGTGGTGGATCGGACCAACCAGGCACCTGTGCCGA
>DATCQR010000087.1:0-2627 GCA_036569405.1 Candidatus Limnocylindria bacterium | reverse complement strand
GCCAAACCCAAGCCCGGGGGTCACCACGCCGCTGGCCGAGCCGAGCGTGTGAGTGAGCGAGACGGCGTTGCCCTGGTCGTCGATGGCGCAGACCTGGGTGGTGTCCGAGCGGTCGTGAGCTGTCGCTCCAGCCGCCACCGCCTCACGGGCCTTCGCTGCGTATTGCTTGTCGGCCAGAGCGCCGGTTGGGATATCGACGAAGCGCGGATCGGCGACGTGAAGCTCGCGGTCCGCGACCGCCCACGCCATCGCCTCCACCAGGAGGCGCGCGGCCTCGGTGCTCGGCCACCCATGCGAGCCGACGTCGTAGCCCTCGAGGAAGTTCAGCATCTGAAGCAGCGTCAGTCCGCCGGCAGGCGGGCCGGCGGCGGAGATGCTCAGGCCGCGATAGGTGCCGCGCAGGGGCTCGGTCACGTTGACGCGGTAGCCGGCGAGATCCTCTTTGGTGATGAAGCCGCCGTTGGATTCGAAATCGGCTGCTATCGCGTCCGCGATCTCGCCCTTGTAAAAGATGTCGGGACCATCGGTCGCGAGGCGCTCCAGGGTACGTGCGAGGTCCGCCTGGACGAGGCGCTCGCCGATGGCGAATAGGTCGCCATTCTTCGTGTAGATCGCCTTCGCCGCAGGTGTCGCCTGGATCCTGTCCACGTTGGGGACGACATCGGGGCCGTAATCAGTCGTCCAGTAGCCGTGCATGAAGCCGCTGACCGGGATGCCCTCGCGGGCCAGTGGAATTGCTGGCGCGATGGCCTGGTCCCACCGTATCGTGCCGAAACGCGTCAGCGCTTCGTAGAGGCCGGCTACCGTTCCCGGCACGCCGACGGACTGGTAGCCGACGTCGTTGACCCAGCCTTCGAGCACGTAGCCGTAGCGGTCGGCCGCTTCGCGGATGAAGAGCTTCTCCCACTGGTCCTCGCGCGCGCGAGCACCGGCGGTCGCATAGAACTCGAGGAGGGCGTCACCACGTTGCGGGCTGTGGACGAGCATCACGCCGCAGCCGCCGATGCCGCACATCTGCGGATCCATCACGCCCTGGACAAAGGCGCAGGTGACGGCGGCGTCGACAGCGTTGCCACCACGCCGCATGACCTCCAGGCCGATCTCGGCCGCTTGGGGTTGCGGAGCGACGATGATGGCCACGAGGAAAGAATGAAGGAAACCCGGGTGGTTTTCCCTGACGATGTGGCTTCAGTCGAGCGTCGGCGGCGTCTCCAGCGACTCGATGGGGATCGCGAGCAGGAATGGCGCGTACAGGATTTCGAACTGCTCTCGGGAGATGAGGTCCCGCACCGCCAGCGCCACCGCTGCGTTCCTGCTCGCCTCCAGCATCTCGACCTGGGTTGCTCCCCCACTGATCGCTCGATGTACCGACTCCCACTCGCCGGGCGAAAGGTCCGTCAACCGGTCGATGAACCTCGCCACCAGCCCGCTGATCGGAAACCGGCGCTCTTCCACGGTCACGTAGCCGACCCTGCTGAGCGCCCTCTCACAGGTGTGCCAGCAAACTTGGGCGGGGTTCTCATCGCTGGAGCTTAGACAGCGACCGCTGCAGCAAAGTTGCAGCCGTTTTCGGGCCTTTACGACGGGCTGCCGGGGGGCTCCTTCCGGGACTGGGCAAAGGCACGAAGCGCCATGGCGTGCGTGCCGCTCCCCTGGATCACGTGCTCCAGCTGCCGATCTGCGAGTGCCTCCCACCCAGCGTTGCCCGTCAGCCGGGCAAGGCGCGCCGTGATCTGCCACGCCTCCGCCCCCAGCACGTCCCCCGCCCGCTTGAGCACCTCCCCGATCGCCTGGGTGTCGATGCCCGCACCCGACATCGCCAGCGCTTCCGCCTCGAGCAGCCTGGCGGCCACCGAACGGACTGCATCCCCCGATCGGCTGGAGTCGGCCATGAGGTCCCTGGCCTCCGCCAGCGCGTGCTCGACCCTCCCAGCGGCCAGCTCCAGCCTGGCTTGCAGCAGCCGGCTCCGGCCCCTCTGCTGCCACCTGAACGGATATGGAGCCACGCGAGCGCGCGCCGCTTCGCCCGAATAACGCATGGCCGACCGCCTTCCCCCTGCGACGAGCCGGCTCTCGCCAAGGCCGATCAAGCTCGCCTCCAGCTGCGGGCGAAGCTGGCCGACGCGCGCCTCGTCCAGCTCCTTGAGATTGATGACGTCAGCCGCCTCCACCTCGCCAAGGTTCACAAGGATCGCGGCCCGCAGATTGGCCCCATCAGGGCCGACCTGAGCGATCTCTACCGGGCCACCGTCGGCGGCCAGGCGGTCGAGCGCCGCCAGCGCCTGAGCGACCTCGCCCAGCATCATGTGCGCCCGAGCCAGCGCCAGCTCCCGATGACGGGTGATCAGCGGCTGGTCGACGTCATCCGAAGCCGCCGGTGCGAGTCGCAGCAGCTCGAGGGCATCCCTGGCGTGGCCCTGGTCACACCTCAGGGCGGCAAGCCAGGTGGCAGCCAGCGTCGTCAGACCGCTCTCATCGGCCAGCTTGCGTGCGTCCGAATAGCGGCGCTCCGCCTCCTCCAGCTGCCCATCGGCATGTAGCAGGCGCCCGGCGATCACGAGACACCGCGCCTTGGTGCCTGGATTGTCGGCGAGCGCAGCTCCCTCCTCCGCGAGCGTCAGGGCATA
>DATCQR010000086.1:0-4353 GCA_036569405.1 Candidatus Limnocylindria bacterium | reverse complement strand
CACCAGCTCATCCATCATCGGCCCGTCCACGTGCAGGCGCCCCGCCGTGTCGAGCAGGACGACGTCCAGGCCCCGTTGGCGGGCCCGCTCCATCCCCGAACGGGCGATCTCGAGCGCCGGCGTCCCCGCAGGACGGGTATGCACCTCCACGCCGACCTGGTCGCCGAGCGACACGAGCTGATCGACGGCGGCGGGCCGGTAGACGTCAGCCGCGACGAGGAGGGGCTTGTGTCCGTCACGACGCAGACGCACGGCCAGCTTTGCCGCCGTCGTGGTCTTGCCCGATCCCTGCAGGCCAACCAGCATCACCAGGCTCGGGCTGCCATCGAGCTTGAGGACGTGGCGCTCGCCACCCAGGACCGCGACCAGCTCGTCATGGACCGCCTTGACCACCTGCTGTCCGGGATGCACGCCGGTGAGCACGTCCGCTCCCAGAGCGCGTTCGCGAACCTTTGCCACGAAGTCCTTGACGACGCGGAAGTTCACGTCCGCTTCGAGAAGCGCGAGGCGGATCTCGCGCAGGGCGACATCGAGGTCGGCCTCGGTGATCTTGGCCTTGCCGCGCAGGCGATCGACGACGCCCTGCAGGCGTGCGGAGAGCGATTCGAACATGCGGGAACCGATACGGGGTCCGTGTCGCGATCAGCCGGCGGCCGGGCGAGACGGTGGCCCATTCTAGGCGGCTCGCCTCGGAGCGGCAATCCTCCTGGGAGTTGGAATCAGGCCGCCAGCAGCCACTCCACGTAGGCTTCGGGATCGAACGGAGCGAGCGAGTCGAGCTCCTCGCCGACCCCCGCGAAGACGATCGGCAGCTCGAGCCGATCTGCGATGGCAACCGCGACGCCACCCTTCGAGGTGCCATCCAGCTTGGTCAGCACGATCCCCGTCACTCCCGCTTCGCGGCTGAAGCCCTCCGCCTGCGAGAGGCCGTTCTGACCGGTGGTGGCGTCGAGAACGAGAAGGACGTGCCGAGGCTGGCCAGGCAGGCGCCGTTCGATCACTCGCCGGATCTTGGCCAGCTCGGCCATCAGCTGGGCCTTGTTCTGCAGCCGGCCGGCGGTGTCGACAATGACCACCTCCGTGCCCCGCGACTCGGCGGTCGCCAGGGCGTCGAAGGCCACGGCGCCGGGATCGGCACCCGGTCGCTGTGCGATCACGGGAACGCCGACCTGCTCACCCCACAGGCGGAGCTGCTCGATCGCGGCGGCCCGGAACGTGTCGGCCGCGGCAAGGACCACGCTGTGGCCGTCGCCGACGAATCGCGCCGCCAGCTTGGCGATGGTCGTCGTCTTGCCCGATCCGTTCACCCCCACCACCAGGATCACTGACGGGGCGGGGCCGAGCTCGAACCTGCCGGAGCCAACCCGATCGAGGCGCAACCGGATTTCTTCTGCGAGGGTGGCCCGAACGGCCTCTCCGCTTGCCGTTCTCCCCACCCGCTCCTGCGTCGCGGCGATCAGCGCGCCGGTCGTCTCCACACCGACGTCGGCCGCGATCAGCGCCTCCTCCAGCTCGTCCCAGGTGGATTCGACGACCCTGTCCCGACCCAGCAGGGCGCGGAGCCGCCCGCCGAGGCCACCAGGGCGTGGCCGCAGGCCCAGGCCGGTCGGCTCACGCCTCGGCCGCGCCATCATCCGACGGCCACCTCCGCCGTCACGTCGGCCAGCCGAAGCGAGAGGAGCCGCGAGACCGCGGCATCGGTCATGGTCACGCCGTAGATCGTGTCCGCCGTCTCGATCGTGGCCCGGTTGTGGGTGATCACGACGAAGTCGATCGTCTTGGCCAGCAGGCGCAGAGCGTCCGCGAACCGCCCGATATTCGCCTCGTCGAGAGCTGCGTCCACCTCGTCCAGGATGCAGAACGGCACCGGGTTCACGCTCAGCATCGCAAACAGCAGAGCCACGCCGGTCAAGGCCCGCTCTCCACCGGAGAGCATCGGCAGCCGCTGCAGTCGCTTGCCGGGCGGTTGAACCGCGATCTCGATCCCGCCGGCTTCCCCTCCCTCGCCGTCGCTCATCTGCAGTGAGGCGGATCCTCCGGCGAACAGGAGGCGGCAGAATTCGTCGAACTTTGCGCCGATGGCCACGAAGGCCGCGTTGAACTGCTCCGCGATGTCGGCCTCCAGCCGAGCGATCAGCTCCTCGGTCGAGGCGCTCGCCGCGGACAGGTCCGCGTCCTGGGCAGTGAGTGTGTCAAGCCGACCGGCCAGCTCCCGGTGCTCCTCGATGGCGAACGGGTTGACGGAGCCAATCTGGGAGAGCGTGCGACGCACCTTCGACAGGTCGGCCTGGATCGCCTCGAGGGTTGCGTCACCGATTTGGCCGCTGTCGGCGCCCTCCGTTCCGGGATCGGCATCCTCGCCAGCTGGTGGCAGCGACTCGATGGCCAGGTCCCGCTCGCGGCCGATCGCGATCAGCTCGTCCTCATGGCGTTGTGCCTCGAGTGCGGCAGCCTGGGTATCGCGCTCAAGAGCCCCCATCCGAGTATCCGCACCCCCACGGGCGCGCTCCCGCTCGAGCAGGTCGGCACGGAGCCGATCGCGCTCCGCGCCGGCTGAATCGCGTTCCTTCGTGGCCTGGGCCACCAGCGCTGTGGCGGCTTCAACCGCCTTGCTGATGGCCGAGCCTTCCCGCTCCAGTCTGCCCAGCGATTCCCGGTCGCCGGTAAGCGCCACGCGGAGCTGATCTCGTCGAGCCTCCAGCAGGGCCAGCTGGTACCCAGCACCCCGCTGGGAGAAATCGATGGCATCCGCCCCCGACTGCGCCGCCTGCCAGGCCTCGCGAAGCTGATCCCGAGTGGCGGCGAGCTCGGCGCGGCGTTCCTGAGCGGCAACGGCGGCCGCCGCAAGAGTCGCGACGTCGGTGTCGACAGGTATCGGTGTGGATTCATGGCCCGAAGCGGCGGCGGTGCGAGCCTCGTCCAGCTCCGCCGCCAATGACTGACCATCCTGTTGGGCGCGGTGGAGCACTTCGGCGGCGCGGGCACTGACGGCCTGCGCCCGCGAGGTACGCAGCCCTGCGTCGGATCGGAGCGCAAGCTCGCCATCGCGCGCTCGCCGTGCCTGCGTGGAAGCGACCAATGCCTGCCCGGCCGCCTGCCCGGCCTTGGCCTGCTCCCCCTCCAGCGATTCGACGAGCTGGGCGAGTTCGCGCCGGCGTTCGTGCTGTCGTGCCGCCTCTCCGGCGGCCTGGTCCTGACGGCCGCGCACAATGACCAGGCCGCGCGCGTCAGCCAGGTCGCCGTCTGCGGTCACTGCGCACCAGCCTGGGGGCAGGCCGCGCCATCCCCTGAGCAGCGTCGCCAGATCCGGGGCCAGCACGGCGCGGGCGAAGAGCCGTGGCGACGAGGCTGCCCCGACCCATTCGGCGACGGTCATCCGCGCGTCGACCGCCGCGAGGGCGGCCGCACGCCCATCGACGCTGGCGTCGCCATCGGCCAGCAGCCGCGCCGATCCCCGGGCATCGGCCGCATGCTCGATCACGCCGTCGTCCCGCCACAGCATGGCCTCCCGCAGCTCGCCTCCGACGAGCGCCTCGATCGCCGCCCATGCCTCCCGGGGAGGGTCGAAGGCGTCCACCAGCGGACGCCAGCCCGCGCTGGCCAGTCGCGATCCAAGCTGCGACCCGCTCTCCGCCCGCTCCCGGAGCGACCCGAGCTCGGCTCGCAGGCCGCCGACTCGCTCCGCCAGGCCGGATGCAATTGCTCGAGCCTCATCTGCCTGCCGTCGCGCCTCGTCACTTGCTGCTTCCGCAGCCTCGAGGCGACTGATCGCATCGGCCTCGGCGGCCTCAGCCGCCCTTAGCTCGGCCCTCGCGGCCTGCTGCTCTGCCTGTGCGGTCGCCGACGCGACGCTCGCAGCGCGCTGCTCCTCGCCGATCCGCTCGGCCCTCGCGGCCGCGCGCACCACCGCTTCATCGCGCCGGGCGGCGTCGGCGATCGAGGCTCCGGCGCTTGCCCGCGCAGCGCTGAGCGCCTCCTCGGCCAGGAGGGCGTCGCGGTCCGCTGCCTCAAAGGCGTTCGCAGCGGCCCGCCAGCGGCGCTCCGCCTCTCGGGCGCTTTCCAATTTCGTATCGGCGCCCGGCTCCACGGCTACCGGCTCTGCCTGCAGCGAGGACTCGACGGCATTGAGCTCATCCGAAGACCTGGCGATGAGCGAAGCGAGGTCGGCAAGCCTTCGGGCGATCGCCCGGGCATCCGCCTCGGCGCGGATCAGGGCTTCGCGCGCCGCCTCCCGCCGCTCGGACGCCGCCCGCGCGGCCGATTCCGCAGACCAGTAGGCCGCCTCCGTCACCGCGATCGCCTCCCGGCCGGCGGCCTCGTCGGCACGCAGTGCCTCCACCGCGGTATCGGCGG
>DATCQR010000085.1:0-4838 GCA_036569405.1 Candidatus Limnocylindria bacterium | reverse complement strand
GGTAAGTTGGGTCGGATCGCCCATCGGCGAGCTGCCTCGTGTGGTCTTCGGACACCCGCACGGCGCCCGCGCGCGAGCCTCGCCTCCGATTGTACGGGCTAGACTCCGATCCGCATGAAGCAGGTCGGCTGGCGGATCGCGCTCATCACGACCGTGCCGCCGGTGGCCGCGGCCCTCGTCCCCACCCTCCGCGAGCTCGGCCACGACCCGGTCGCCATCATCAGCGCTCGCCGGCGGCAGCCGGCCCCTCCCGGACGGGAGCCGATGGGCGACGAGACTGCCCCTCCGGGCCTCGACGTGCTGCTGGCCCACGACAAGTGGTCGGTCGAGGCGCTCCTGCGGGCCAGCCGCCCGGACCTGGCGCTGTGCTGGGGATTCCCGTGGCGCATTCCGCAGGCGGCCCTGGACGTGCCCCGGCTGGGGTCAGTCAATTGCCATCCCGCCCTGCTGCCGCGTCATCGTGGGCCGATCCCACTGGCCTGGGCGTTCCGCGATGGGGATGCGCAGTTCGGCGTGACCTGGCATCGGATGGACTCCGAGCTCGACACGGGGCCCATCCTTGCCCAGGCCTCCGTGCCGATGCTCGACGACGACTACGGCATTGAAGTGGTGGGGCCGCGCATGGGCGCGGTGGCGATCAGCCTGCTGCCCGAGGTATTCAGGCGCATTGCGGCCGGTGACCCCGGCGACCCGCAGCCGACCGAGGGGGTCACCTGGGCCGGCCACTTCGGCGACGACTACGCCACCGTTGACTGGTCACAGCCCGCGCGCTTCATTCACGACCAGGTCAGAGCGTGGGCCTTCACCTTTGGGCTATCTCCGGCGGTCGGCCCGATTGCTGAGCTGGATGGCCGCCGCATGCGCTTGATCCGGACCAGCCTGACGGACCCGGGCGGCAATGCCCGGCGGGTCGAGACGGGGGACGGACCCCTCTGGATCGTTGAGTCGGAGCCGCTTGACTGAGGGCTGCTAGGCAGCCTCGTCCAGCGCGTCGACGAACCAGCGCCGTCGCCGGCCGTCGAAGATCAGCGAGGCCTGGCCGCCGTCGGTCTCCACCAGGTAGGTGATGCGGGGCCCGCGGTCGGCGGGGTAGGCGGCCGTCTCGTCGCGCATCGCGCCGAGCCCGGTAACAGTCAGTTGTCGGCCACCGACCCGAACGGTCGAGGGCCTGGCATGACGCCGGTCCCACTGCACTCGTGCCGGGGTCGGCGTGATCTTGGTGAGCGCCATCGGTTCCACTACTCCTTCACGCCGCCTGCCACAGGCACCGAACAGGCGTTCTATTAGGGCGAAGGATACGAACAGGTGTTCGACTTGTCAAGGGTCGTGAGGTGTGGATCATGCGGTGGCACCCTACCGGGAACGCGGCCGGGTTCGGTGACGTCGGCTTGACCCAAATTCGGGTTGCCGCACCGGGAAGTAGAACGCGATGCTACCGGGTCAGGAGGCCTGGTCCGATTGGATGTCACAGGGCGAGTCCCCGCGACGCGACTCGGCCATGTTCGATCCGCTACTCATCAGGCGGCAACTCGGGCTTCTCACCGAAGCCAAAGCGGCGCCGATCCCGATGGCCGACGAGTCGCGCACGAGTGATCGCCTTCTCCCCGAACCGCTCGCGCACCGCGTCGATTGAGCGCGTAATGCGATCGGTCTTGTCCGGGGCATCGAAGAGGGTCAGCTGCTGCACATCGGTCAGGTTGATCGCGGTCAGGCCGATGAGGCGCACGGCGCGGTCGCGAACCAGCGTCTTGCGCAACAGGGAGACTCCGGCGGCGTATATCGGCTCCGACTCGCGTGTCTGGTGCGGCACCCGCACTTGGCGGGTCAGCGTCTCGAAGCCCTCGTAGCGCAGCTTGAGCTGCACGGCGCCAGCCGCCATGTGGTGGTTGCGCAAGCGGCTTGCCACCGATTCGGCCAGGTCGAGGAGGGTCGCCTCGAGGCGCGCTGGATCGTCTACGTCGCGGTCGAAGGTCAGCTCATGACCGATGCTCTTGGGTGCCTGCCACGGAACGACCGGCGCCGGGTCGATGCCGCGAGCGCGGAGGGCGAGGTCGTGGCCGTGGCTCCCGAATCGGCGGCGGAGGGTCCCGTCGGGTAGCGCCGCTAACTGCCCGACCGTGGTCACGCCGTAGTCGGAGAGTGCCTGGCGCGATTGCGGCCCGACGCCCCACAGCCGGCTGACCGGAAGCGGAGCGAGGAAGGCAGCCTCGTCGCCGGGAGCGACGATGACCAGCGCATCGGGCTTGCGCAGGTCTGACGCGACCTTGGCGCAGAGCTTGTTGGTCGCCACTCCCACGCTGACTACCAGGCCAACCTCGTCGAGGACCCGCTGCTTGAGCGCCCGCCCGATCGCCTCACCATCCCCGAAGACCTCGCGGCTTGCGGTCACGTCCAGGAATGCCTCGTCCAGGCTGATCGGCTCGACCAGCGGCGTGTACGAGGCGAAGATCCGCATTACGGCGGCGGACAGGTCGCGGTAGCGGTCCGGATGACCGGGCAGGAAGACGCCGGTCGGGCAGAGGCTCGCCGCGGTGCGGATCGGCATTGCGGAATGGACGCCGAACTTGCGCGCCTCGTAGGACGCGGCCATGACCACTCCGCGGGTCCCACGATCGCCGCCGACGATGACCGGCTTGCCGCGCAGGGACGGGTCGTCGAGCACCTCGACGCTGGCATAGAACGCGTCGAGATCGGCGTGGAGGATGGTGCGAGTCATCGCACGAGGAGCCTAGGTCAGCTTGCGGATGACCCCCACAACCTTGCCCTGGATCTGCACCTCGGACGCGTAGATCGGCTCCATCTCGGCGTTCGCGGGCTGGAGACGGATGCGGTCCTTCTCGCGATAGAAGCGCTTGAGCGTGACGCCGTTGTCCTCGAGGAGCGCCACGACGATATCGCCGTCGTGGGCGGTTGCCTGGGGCTGGACGATGACGTAGTCACCATCGTCGATGAGGTCATCGATCATGCTCTTGCCGCGGACGCGGAGTACATACGAGTCATCGCGGGCCTGCAGGGAGCGAGGGACGTCGAGCGTCTCGGCGCCGTCCGCGTAGGCCTCGATCGGCTGGCCCGCTGCGATCTCGCCGATGATCGGGAGGGCGAGGCGATCGCGCTCCATCGGCATCCGGAATGGGGTGACCCGGCTCCGCTCCGTTGGTGCCGGTCGGCGGGGAGGCAGACCGAGCTCGGCCTCGGCCCGGACGGTCAATCGGAGCGCGCGTGAGGAATGCGAGCCGCGCTCGACCATCCCATCACGCTCGAGGGCGGTCAGGTGGTGGTGCACAGCCGATGGCGAGGCGAGGCCGACCGCCTCGGCGATCTCTCGCACGCTCGGTGGATAGCCCCGGTCAGCCACGATACGAGCGATGCTCTCGAGGATCTTCTTGCGGCGCTCGGCGTCATGCCTGGTCACCGGCGGCTCCTTTGTGGGCGGACGTTTCGGTGACGGTAGCAGAACAGGCGTTCTAATGTCAACGGGTTTGAGGTGGCGAATCCGGAAATCCGCCACCTCTGATACCATCGGGGCCCGCCTGGACCGGAACCGGAGAATCACCGTGAAGCTATCCGGCCAACTGCGCTACGCGCGCATGGCACGCATGATCTGGAAGCTCCCGATGTACGCGCGCGTCATCTGGGGCCTCTTCCGCGACCCGCGCACGCCCCTCCCCCTGAAGGGTCTGCTGGGAGCCGCGCTTGCCTACCTCGTGATGCCCTTCGACCTCATTCCGGACGCCATCCCGATCATCGGCCAGGCCGATGACCTCACCGTCCTGATGCTGGTCCTGGACCTGTTCATCGCCAATGCGCCGGCAGAGGTTCGCAAGGAACACATGGAGCGGGCGAAGAACGGCACAGCGGACCTCGACAAGGACCTGGCGCGGCTCCGCTCGCTGATGGGCCACCGCTACGACGAGATCCGAGATAGCCTGCCGGAGCTGCTCGAGCGGTACGGCGACCTGCGCGATCCGCGTGCGGTCAAGGGCTTCCTGGCGCGGCTGCGCATCGCCCGCCGCGGCAATGCCACGGGGAGCGAGAACGCCGCCGCCGACGCCGAGTCGCGCGACGCCGAATGGCAGCTGCCGGTCGCGGCCGGCAGCGGCGAGCCGAAGCTCAACTAGCCAAACGGAAGGGACCGACTGACAGCATGAAGGTGATCCTCAAGCGCGACGTGAAGGGGCTCGGCCACGCCGGAGACGTGAAAGAGGTCAAGAACGGCTACGCGCGCAACCTCCTCTTCCCGACTGGTGCTGCCGCGCTCGCTGACGCCGGCGCACTCGCCAACTGGGAGCGCCACCGCGGCGAGCGCGAGACGCGGGAGCAGGGCCTGCGAGCCGAGGCAGAGGCCACGGCCGAGCGCCTGCGCGCCCTGAAGCTGGAGGTCCCCGTCAAGGCGGGGGAGAAGAATCGCCTCTTCGGATCGGTCACCAACCGCGAGATCGCCGACCTCATCGCCGGCGAGGGGATCGAGGTCGATCGGCACGACATTCACCTGCGCCAGCCGATCAAGACACTCGGCGACTTCAAGGTCGACGTGCACGTGATGCCAGGCGTCTCGGCCGAAATGACGGTCAGCGTGGTGCCCCTCCAGGGCTGACCTCGAGCTCGGCGAGGCACCGCTCGGCTGGAGCCGTGCGGGACAGAGTAGGTGTCGCGGGCGGGGGCTTCACTGCCGCCATCCACGCAGCTGGTATGCCAGGTGAACAGCACTCGCGGGTCGCCGATGTCCACAGTCCATCCCCAGCCACGTTTGCGTTTCGTTGGTAAGTCGGTGGACAACTACCCTTCGACCAGGGTCGGTACAGGTAGGGTCTGGAGCATGCCTCGTCACCGCATCTCCC
>DATCQR010000084.1:0-8803 GCA_036569405.1 Candidatus Limnocylindria bacterium | reverse complement strand
CTGGGGTGTGGTGCCGGACCTGATGACGATGGCCAAGGGGCTGACCAGCTCCTACCTCCCGCTGGGGGCCGTGGCGATGAGCCCCAAGATCGCCGACTTCTTCAACGAGAAGGTCTACTTCGGCGGCCTCACCTACTCCTCGCACCCGATCAGCTGCGCGGCGGCCATTGCGGCGGTGGGCGTGCTGCGCGACGAGGACATGGTCGGCAACGCGGCGCGCCTCGACCCGGTCATGAAGGAGCTCCTCAGCGGCCTGCAGGAACGGCATCCGAGCGTCGGGACGGTGCGGAGCATCGGCCTGTTCGGGGTCTTCGAGCTGGTGCGCTCGCGGGACACCATGGAGCCGATGGCCCCGTTCAATGGCTCATCGCCGGAGATGGTCGCGCTCGAGGGCCAGCTGCGAGCGGACGGCCTGTACACGATGCTCCACTGGAACCAGGTCTTCACCAACCCGCCGCTGTGCATCACCGAGGAGCAGCTGCGCGAAGGATTCGCGGTGATCGATCGGGCGCTTGATGCGACCGATGCAGCCATCGCCTGAGCGTTGACCGCCCAGGCAGTGCGGCCGCCCCCTGCTATTCCAGGACGATCGCCGGCTCAGCCCGCCGGACCAGCGGCCCCATCAGCGGCGGCACGACGATGGCGGTGACCACCACCATTCCCACGATCACGGCGTAGAGGTCCGGCTTGATCGCGCCCGCCGTCAGGGCCAGCCCTGCCACGATGATCTCGACCTCGCCGCGCGGCACCATGCCCCACCCGATCAGGACCGCTCGATAGCGACCCCGGCGCATCGCCCCCAGGAATGAGCCGGCGAACTTCGACGCGATGGCGAGCAGGGTGATCGCGGCGAGCAGGCCGAGCGTCGGGAGGCTGCCGAACGCGGCCGGGTCGATCTGCGCACCCACGAAGCCGAAGAAGAACGGCGTGAAGAAGGCGGCCACCGGCGCCGTCTCGGTCTCGAGCGCGTGCCGCTCGCTCGACTCGCCGACCACCATCCCTGCCAGGAAGGCGCCGATGATCGCTGCCAGGCCGATCTGCGCCGCCAGGGCGGCGAGACCCAGCATCAGGATCATGCCGGGCAGGAACGGGGTCTCGGCGAAGCGTGGATCGGTCAGCAGCGAGCGGCGCGTCCGCAGGATTCCCGTTCCTCCGACCACCACGATCCCGATGAAGGCCGCCGCCAACCCGAGCAGCAGCAGGAGGCGTCCGGCGCTCACGTCCCCATCCGAGATTCCCACCGCCACGGCGACGATGAGCATGGCGAGCACGTCGTCGATCACCGCCGCACCCAGGATCACGCGTCCCGATTGCGTTGCGAGCGCGCCGAAGCTGCGAAGCGCGCCGCTGCTGATGCCCACCGACGTCGCGGTCAGCGAGGCGCCCAGGAAGATGCGGCCGGCGGCGCTCAGGTCCAGCGCCCCACCCAGCAGGTAGCCGCCCACGAACGGGAGCGCCACACCCAGCAGCGCGACGGATAGCGCCGTGCCGCCGACTCGTGCGACCTCCCCGATGCGGGTATGGACGCCCACCTCGAAGAGGAGCAGGACCGCGCCGATCTGGGCGAAGAGCGACGTCTCCGGCGTGATCTGGTACCAGCCCAGCACGGCCGGCCCGACGACGACCCCGCCCAGGATCTCGCCCACCAGCGCCGGCTGGCCGAGCCGCTTGAAGACCTCGTCCCCGAGCTTCGTGGCCAGCAGCAGCACGAAGAGCTGGAAGAGGACCGCCGGCAGGTGCTCCATCGCTCGGTTCCCTTGCAGAACGACAAGAAGACCACGCAAGGTTGCGCAGTCTCCACCTCAGGTCCGGCGATATGGGCCCGGCCTCGGCCCTGCCTCCACGCGGAGGTCCGGCGAGTCTAGTCGTCCGGCTCGGCCTCAGGCAAGCCCGACCAGGCCTCGTCGATCCGCTCCGCCAGCTCGGTCAGCGACGCCACCATCAGCGCGGGATGGACGCCTTCGGGCAGCCGCTCGATGAAGCCCCACGGCCCGCGGCGGATCCAGACGGCGCGCATCCCGGCGACGACCGCCGGCAGCACGTCGTTGTCAACCCGGTCCCCCACGTAGGCGACCGATGACGCCGGGGGCGAGCCAAGCAGCTCGAGGACGCGGTCGAAGAACTCCTGCGATGGCTTGGCGACGCCCATCTCCGCCGACATGGCGATCACCTCCGCCTCGACTCCGATGCGACGCAGCTCCTCGTCGCGGCTGGCTGGCTGGTTGCCGATGACCGCGACCCGGTAGCCGCGGCCACGCAGCGCGTCCAGGGCCGGGATCGCATCGGGGTAGAGGTCGTCTGGCTGGAAGCCGGCGTAGATCGCCTCGTGCTCGGGCCAGGCGGTGCGCCAATCGGCGACGTTGAAGAGCTCGAAGACGTCGCGGTGCTCGCCGCCGCGGGCCAGCACCGCGCCGAATCCCGCCAGGAAGGTCAGCCGTGGAATGCCGAGCATGTCCGCCCAGATCGACCAGACCCGCGTCTCGTCGATGATCGTCTCGCCGACGTCCAGCACGACCCAGCGCTCGATCATGGCTCGGTTACCACGTGGAGTAGTGCAACAGCGCGCGAGTGACCGCCGAAGCGGTCATTCGGGCCGAAACGGGCAGCGCTTACCACGCACGGTAGTGGCGACAGACATCTGGCGGGCGGTTGAGGCCTCATCGGTGCTGTTGTACTACCGATGGTGGTATCTGCCAGACGACCAAAGGGCTAGGCAGCCTTGACCCCGGTGACCAGCGCCTCGACGCTCTTCTTGGCATCGCCGAAGAGCATCGTCGTCTTGGGGTCGGCGTAGAGCGGGTTGTCGATGCCGGCAAAGCCGGAGGCCATCGAACGCTTGAGCACGATCACGTGCTCGGCCTGGTCGACGTTGAGGATCGGCATGCCGTAGATCGGCGAGGAGGTATCGGTCCTGGCGGCAGGATTGGTAACGTCATTGGCGCCGATGACGAGCGCCACCGATGCGTTCGGGAAGTCGTCGTTGATCTCGTCCATCTCCTTGAGACGGTCGTAGGGGACGTTCGCCTCGGCCAGCAGGACGTTCATGTGGCCGGGCATGCGGCCCGCGACCGGGTGGATCGCGAACTCCACGTCGACGCCCTTGGCGATGAGCAGGTCCATCAGCTCGCGCACGGCCTGCTGCGCCTGCGCCACCGCCATCCCGTAGCCCGGCACGATGATCACCTTCTTGCCGTAGGCCATCAGCACCGCGGCGTCATCGGCGCTGATCTCGCGCACGTCCTGGTCGCCACTCGCGCCGGCTGCCGCGCCCCCGCCGGCGGTCCCGAAGGCGCCGAACAGGACGTTGAAGATGGACCGGTTCATGGCCCGGCACATCAGCTGGGTGAGGATCGTTCCAGACGCGCCGACCAGGGTCCCGGCTACCAGCAGCGCGTAGTTGTTGAGCACGAAGCCCGTGGCCGCCACCGCGATGCCGGTGTAGGCGTTGAGCAGGCTGACGACGACCGGCATGTCGGCCCCGCCGATCGGCATGACCGCGGCGACGCCCAGCACCAGCGCCAGCGCCACGAAGAGCAGGAAGAGCGGCACGCTGTTGGTGACCAGCGTGAGGACCACGCCCAGGACCACGATCCCTGCCAGCACCGCCCCGGTGACGACCTTGTCGCCGGGGTAGGTGACCGGGCGCCCGGAGACGATCCCCTGCAGCTTCCCGAAGGCGATGATCGAGCCGGTGAACGAGACGGAGCCGATGACGGCGCCAAGGAGGGTCGCGATCATGAAGGTGACCGGAAGCAGGGGCCCCGAGTCGCTGGCATCGCGCAGGAACTCGGCCGCGGCCACCAGCGCCGCGGCACCGCCGCCGGCGCCGTTGAAGATGGCGACCATCTGCGGCATGGCGGTCATCGGCACGCGACGCGCACCGATGGCGCCGATCAGCCCGCCGACCGGGATGCCCACCAGCAGGATCCAGACGGTCGACAGGCCGCCGTCGCGGAGCAGGAACTCCGTGATGAAGACCCAGGCGATGACGATCGCCATGCCGGTGGCGGCCAGGCGATTGCCACGCCGCGCCGAGACCGGAGACGAGAGGAACTTGAGGCCCAGGATGAAGCTGACCGACCCGACCAGGTAGACGAAGAAGGTGACGATCTCCATGGCGCTCATGGCTTGGGGTCCGGGCGGCGCTTGAACATCTCGAGCATTCGGTCGGTGACGACGAAGCCGCCGACCACGTTGATCGTGCCCAGGATCACGCCGAGCAGGGCCAGCACGATCCGCAGCGGGCCCTCAGCCGAGGCTGCGACGAGCATCGCGCCGACGACGATCACGCCGTGGACCGCATTGGCGCCTGACATCAGCGGGGTGTGGAGCATGGTCGGCACCTTGCTCACCACCTCGTAGCCGACGAACGCGGCCAGGACGAAGACGAAGAGCGCCTGGAGCAGCGCCTCGGTGGGGAGCGTCTGCACGGCCTCGTTCATGCCGCGCCTCCCGACTTGGCTGCCGGCGCACCGGGAGCCGCTACCGGTGCAGGGTCGGACGGTTCAATCCCCAGCGCCTTGGCTGTCGCCTCGTTCACGACCTTGCCGCCGTGGGTGATGGTCGCGCCGCGGGTGATCTCATCGGTGAAGTCGAGCGCGATCGCGCCGTCCTTGATCAGGTGCTTGAGGAGGGTCTGCATGTTCTTGGCATACATGGCGGTGGCGCTGCCGGGCATGGTGGCTGGCAGGTTCGTCAGGCCGATGATCCGCACGCCGTGCTTCATGACCTCCTTGCCGGCCTCGGTCCCCTCGACGTTGCCGCCCGCCTCCGCAGCCATGTCCACGATCACGCTGCCGGGCTTCATAGAGGCGATCATCGCGTCGGTGACCAGGCGCGGTGCGGGGCGCCCCGGGATCAGGGCTGTGGTGATCACGAAGTCCGCCTCCTTGACGCGCTCGGCGATGAGGGCGGCCTGGCGAGCCTTGTAGTCGTCGCTCATCTCGCGGGCGTAGCCACCGGCGGTCTCGGCATTTGCCTTCTCCTCCTCGGTCATCTCGACCTCGATGAAGATGCCGCCCAGGCTCTCCACCTGCTCCTTGACGACCGGGCGCACGTCGGTCGCCTCGACCACGGCGCCCAGGCGTCGTGCAGTGCCGATCGCCATCAGCCCCGCCACGCCGGCACCCATCACGATGCCGCGGGCCGGCCGAACCGTCCCCGCAGCGGTCGTGAGCAGCGGCATGAACTTGGGGAGCCGTTCGGCCGCGATCAGGACCGCCTTGTAACCGCTAATAGTGGCCTGCGACGAGAGCGTGTCCATGCTCTGCGCGCGAGTGATGCGAGGGATGGAATCCATGCTGATGGCCGTCACGCCGGTCTCGGCCAGGCGCCGTCCCAGCTCCGGGTTCGAGAGCGTTCCCAGCGTGCCGATGATGATGGCGCCCTTCCGCAGCATGCCGGTCTCCTCGTCCGAGGGACGTCCCACGCGGACCACGACATCGGCCTCGCCGTAGAGCGCGGCAGCGTCCGGAACGATGGTGGCTCCCGCCTCGCGGAAGGCCTCGTCGCTGATGAACGACAGGTCGCCGGCGCCCGACTGCACGACCACCGCGACGCCGTCCTCGAGCAGTGCCGCGACGGCCTGCGGGGTCAGGGCCACGCGCGTCTCGCCGGGCGCGGTCTCGCGGGGGACAGCGATCTTCATCGGGCAGTTCCTGGCGTTCAACGGGTGACACCGACGAACCGCCGCAGCGGTCGGCGCCTGGCGGTTCGGGAAGCAAAGTGTAGCACCGGGTCCGACGCGACCATCAACGCCTCGCGGCGGCATGCATCGGTGTAGATTGCCCCGATGGACGCCGAGCCGATGGGCACCCCGCAGCCGGTGATCGCCACCGATTCCCTGACCAAGCACTACGGAAATGTGCGGGCGCTCGTCGACCTCACGCTCGACGTTCGCCCTGGCGAAATCTTCGGCTTCCTGGGTCCGAACGGCGCCGGAAAGTCGACGATGATCCGCACCCTGCTCGGCTTCCTGCACCCGACCCGCGGCTCGGCGACGGTGCTGGGCCTCGACGTCGTGGCGGACTCGGTCGAGATCCGGCGGCGGACCGGCTACCTCCCGGGCGGGATCGCCCTGTATGACGCATTGAGCGGAGCCGATGCGCTGGAGTACCTGGCCGCGCTGCAGGACCAGGGATCGAGCATGCGCGAGGAGCTCTGCGAGCGCCTGCAGATGCCCGCGTCGGTCCTGCGCCGCAAGGTGCGCGACTACTCGCGCGGCATGCGCCAGAAGATCGGCGTCATCCAGGCCTTCCAGCACGACCCGGAGCTGTCGATCCTGGACGAGCCGACCGAGGGGCTCGATCCCCTCATGCAGCACGCCTTCTACGCGCTGATGGACGACCAGCAGGCGAAGGGGCGCACCATCTTCTTCTCGAGCCACGTCCTGTCGGAGGTCGAGCGAGTCTGCGACCGCGTGGCGATCATCCGCTCCGGCCACCTGATGGCGCTCCAGAACGTCGAGGAGCTGCTGGCACGTCGCAAGAAGAAGGTCGAGCTGCGCTGGCGAGGCGCTGCCCCCGACCTCAGCGGCATCCCCGGCCTGGCTGACGTGGAGGTGAAGGGCGATCGCCTGCGGGCCACCCTGCTCGGCGACGTCTCCGGCTTCGTGCGTGCCATCGCTTCCCCGTCGCTGGAGGACCTGACCATCGAGCCGGCACGGCTCGAGGAGGCGTTCCTCGAGTACTACGCGGGCGACGACGCGAGCGAGGAGCAGCGCGGGTGAACCTGCGCCTCTACCTCCAGACGCTGCGCTGGAACCGCGTGCGGCTGGCGGCGGTCGTGGTCGCCGCGCTCGGCTGGGGCATGGTGATCCCGATCGTCTACGTCCAGTTCGCCGCGGCGTTCAAGGACCTGGCCGACTCCGGAGTGTTTCCGAAGGAGTTGATGAACTTCGGGTCGGGCAGCCTCTTCACCCTGCCGGGCGCCCTCACCCTCGGGCTGCAGCACCCCCTGGCCATCGCCTTCGTCGGCATCTTCGCCATCGGCTCGACGGTGAGCGCCATCGCCGGCGAACGGGAGAACGGCACGCTGGAGGTCCTCCTCTCGCGACCGATCTCGCGACGGACTCTGTACGTGACGCTGGCCGTGGCATCGGCGACCCTCATTGCGATCGTCCTGCTTGCGCTCCTGGGAGGTCAGCTGATCGGCGTTGCGATCCAGGGGGTCACGAATGAGCTCAACCTGGGCCTCATGCCGCTCGTCTTCCTCAACGGGCTGATGCTGTGGGGCGCCTTCGCCGCCTTCGGGCTGGCGGCGTCGGTCAGCTTCGACCGCCACGCTCCGGCGCTGGGCCTGACCCTGGCCTACCTGCTGCTCAACTACTTCCTGGAGATCCTGGGCTCGCTCTGGCGCGACGTGGCCTGGTCGCAGCAATACTCACTCTTCCACCACTTCAATCCGGGCAAGATCCTGACCGGCAGCACGGACTGGGTGGACTTCCTGATCCTGGCAGTGGCGATCAGCGTCCCGGTCGGCTACGCCCTGATCGTTTTCCCGCGCCGGGACCTCGCCGCCCCGAGCTGAGGTTCGCCTAACCAGCGGGTAGGGCGAGCGCCGTGGCCTGCTCGACGGTGATCCGCTGGCCTTCGGCGAAGGCCGCCGCCAACTCGGGATCGCTCACCAGCGCCGTCGGGAAGAAGCCGGCGAACTCGCGAGTCATCTTGGCGAGACCCGTGCCCGTGCTCGCCTCGGTAGCCGAAGCGTAGCCTGCCAAGAGGACCGCGCGCTTCACGTTCCCCTCTGTCCAATCGAGCGCGGCGAAGGCGTCGAAGATCAGCGCGTAGCCGGACTTATCCTCGATCTCGGTGAAGAGGGGCAGCGCCTCCTCAAGCGCCTCCCGTACCTTGGCGCGGTCAAGGTTCATGTTGTAAATGGCGACGATGTACAGCGACCAGCCAGTCATGAACCGATCGCCGACGCGACGGAAGATCTCCAGCGCTTCGCGGGCGACGTCGATCCCTCCCGCGAAATCGCGGAAGAAGTAGTACGAGTTGGCGAGGCCCCACAACGCGCGACCGGTGCCAGCCTCGTCCCCCAGCCGGCGGTAGATCTCGACCGCCTCATGCGCCATCGCACGCGACTGCACCATGTCCTCGTGCTCCATCGCCCAGGTGAAGGTCATGTTGTAGAGCGCGTTGGCGATGCGGGCTTCATCACCTGAGGCGCGGGCCAGCTCCAGCGCCTCGGCGTACCAGACTCGCGACGGCAGGATGTCGGCCTGCCAATAGCCGATCCCGCCGGCTGCCTCCAGCGCCGATGCGCGCGCGTCGGGGAACTCCCTGCTGTCGGGCAGGGCCAGCACGCGCTCGGCGTGTTCGCGCCCCTCGGCCAGGTAGCCACGCATCTGCCAGAAGCGCCACGAGGCCGCGAAGATGCGCATCGCCATCTCGGCGTGGTCGTACGCGATCGCGCGCGAGAGTGCGGCACGGATGTTGTCGTGCTCGCGCTCGTAGCGGTCGAGGGTCTCTTTCTGATTCGGGCCGAAGATGGCGGCCGCACCCTCCTCGACAAGCGCCAAGACCCAGGCCGCGTGCCGCTCCCCAATCACCTCCGCCTCGCCGCGCTCGTCGAGGCGCTCGATGGCGAACTCGCGGATGGTGCCCAGCATGCGAAAGCGTGGCTCGCCGTCCGGCTCGCTCTCCTGACGGACCAGGCTCTCGTCGACGAGGGAGGCGATGGCATCGAGCGGATCCGCGGAATCATCGGCGTCGAAGACGACCCGCTCGACGGCATCCAGGGTGGCTCCCCCGGCGAAGACGGCGAAGCGGGCGAAGACACGCTGGTCGGCCTCATCCAGGAG
>DATCQR010000083.1:0-9541 GCA_036569405.1 Candidatus Limnocylindria bacterium | reverse complement strand
CACCTGGACGGGCTGACCACGGTCATGCTCAAGATGCTGAACCTGGTGGGTCCGGCCAGCGTGTACCTGGGGCAGCGACATGCCCAGCAGATCGTGATCCTGCGCCGGATGATGCGCGACCTGTTCATGAACATCGAGCTGGTGGTCTGCCCCACCATCCGCGAGGCCGATGGCCTGGCCCTGTCGAGCGCCAACGCCACCCTCTCGATCGAGGAGCGTCATGCGGCAACCTGCCTCTTCGTCGCCCTCAACGCCGCTCGAGCCGCCTACGACGGCGGCGAGCGCTCGGCCGAGGTGCTGCGGGCACGGATGACCGAGCTGATCGCCGCCGAATCGTCGGCGCGGCCCGACTACGTCAGCATCGCCGACGCCGCCAGCCTGGTCGAGCTCCAACGCGTGACCGGCCCTGCGCTGGCGCTCGTGGCGGTCTGGATCGGCAGCACCAGGCTGACCGACAACATGCCGCTGGCCTGGGACGTGGCCTGAGGAAGAATCGGGCTACAAAGTACTAGTGACGTCGGGGGTCGGCTCCGTATGATGCTGGCTGTCACCGCGCGCGTCGGCTTCGGCCGGCTGTGCCGCGGCGAACGAGGAGGCCGGCGAGTGCCCACGTCCGGCCTCCTTCCCTGTCCGGCCGCAGGCCCTAGCCCTTGGCTGCCCGGTGCGCTGCCTTCCAGGCTCGCTTGCCGGCCTGGTAGCTGGCCAGCGCTTCCGCCGAGTCGACGTCGCCCAGCGTCGGGTGGGTCGGCATCACCTCATCGAGCCCGGGGATGCTGAGGCGAAATCGCTTGCCCAGGATCGCGATCAGCGACCGGGCCTTCATGTCGCCGATCGACGGCAGCGCGAGCAGCCGCGCCTGGAGGTCCCGACCGTCGCGCGCATCGGTCCAGACGCGACTCGCGTCGCCACCGTAGTGCTCGACCAGGAAGGCGCACAGCGCCTGCACCCGACCGGCCATGGCGCCGGGGAAGCGATGCAGCGCCGGTCGCTGCCGAAAGGCGGCCTGCAGTTCCTCGGGGTCCATCGCCGCGATCCGCGCGGCGTCCAGGTAGCCGATGCGGCGGCGCAGCTCGGCTGGGCCGGAGAAGGCCTTCTGGACGGTGATCTGCTGGTCGAGCGCAAAGCCGATCAGCAGCGCCAGCGGCTCGCTGGCCAGCAGGCGATCGGCCTCGTCGTCGCCGGTGAAGTGGAGCCGATCGACGGCTGGCTGCGTTGCGGTCATGCGCGGCATGCTACCCCTGCCGCGTGAGCGGCGGCTAGAGGTGCGCCAGGAAGTCCCCGATGTCGAGCGACCCGTCGACGAGGCGCACGATGGTCTCGATCTTGTCGGTGTCGGTGGGGTGTGTCTTGACCAGGATCTCGTCGACCGCCTGCGCGGTTCCGTAGGTGTCGCTTCTGACGAGGTAGGTGAAGAGGCTGGCCGCCCGCAGGTCCGCCAGCATGGCGTCGGGCGGTCGAAAGCCGCCGGTCAGCACGATGCCGGTGACCTGGCCCTCAGCGCCGGCGTTCAGCTCGAGCGCCATCTCGATCATGTCGTCCCGATCCCCCGGGGTGATCAGCAGCGTCCGATCGCGGATGAATCCCGCCGCGTGCTTCGCCTGCATGGCGCCGATGGCCACGTGGCCGATCGTTCGGCCCGGGGTCGCCTGGCCGGCGAGCAGCTCCCCGTCGAGGTGCGTCGCGATCAGCTCCAGCGAGGGGTTGGCCAGCAGGTCGCTGTACGGGATGCAGCCCAGGAGATCGATCCCATGCTGCGCCAGGCCGCGCCGCAGGATATCTGGGAGATCGGGATGCGACTCCACATCGACCTTGTTGACGACCGCTCCCACCACGCGCACGCCATCCCGCTCGAAGAGCGCATGGTTGAGCACGATCTCGTCGATCGGACGCCCTACGCCGCCTTCACTGACGATGACCACCGGCGCCTCGAGCAGGGCGGCCACGCGCGCATTCGAGAGGCCGACCACCGCACCGACCCCGGCGTGGCCCGTGCCCTCGATGACCAGCAGGTCCTTGCCCGTGCCGACGCGGCTCGCCGCTTCCGTGACGTCACGCTCGAGGTCGCCCTCGATCCTGCCCATGATGTAGTCGGTCGTGAAGTGTCGCGGCAGGGTCACCGGGCTCATGTCGTCGAGCGCATCGGGGAGGTCGAAGACCGCCTTCATGAGCACCGCGTCCTCGTCGGCGCGGATCCCCTCCACCACCAGGTAGCGCTGCCCGACCGGCTTGATGAAGCCGGTATTCGATCCGCGCCGGATGATGGCCGCGGTGAGCCCCAGCGACGCGGTGGTCTTGCCACGGTTCTGGCCGGTCGCCGCCACGAAGACCCGCTGGCCCGCCGTCACCCCCGCGGCTTGCCGCGCCGCTCAATCAGCTCGACCGCTTCGCGCAGCCGGGCCATCAGCTCCGGCTCGACCATCTCCGGCTCGAGATGCTCGCCAAGGCGCTCCATCACGTCGGCAGCCATGCTCAGCAGCACGTCGGCATCGGCGATGAAGAACTGCGGCTCGTTGTTGTAGCGGACCAGGGTCAGCCGCCCCTGCAGCGTCAGGCCGCCCTCCGCGTGGGTCAGCTGCGTGCCGAAGTTGTGCCCCTGGATCCCGTCGGGGTTGTTCAGGAAGTTCAGCGCGTTGTCGATCGCCAGCCCGAAGCGAGCGCGCCAGCCCACCAGGCGCTCGTGCACCTCGGGAGTGAGGCCGATCTCGCCGACCTCGTCGAAGACCTCGCGGGTGACCGTGAGCAGGCCAACCAGCGTGGAGCCGGCACGGCTGCCGAGCATCACCTGCAGGGAGCGCTCGAGCGTGAAGACATCGCTGTCGAACCGTGGCGAGGTCGTCACGTCGGCGAGCAGGTCCTCGACGTTGTCCAGCGCGCCGGCCTCGGCCAGGGCGTTGGCCATGTTCAGGATCTCCTCGCGAAACAGGAACCGCTCTTCGTGGTCGAGCATGCGCAGGAGTCTAGGGGTACAGGCCCCGCAGCGTCGTCGCCTCGGCCACCCGCGCCACCGCGACCATGTATGCGGCGGTGCGCATGTCCACCGAGTGGCGCTGGCTCATGCCGTGCACGCTCTCGAAGGCACGATCCATGATCTCGTGCAGGCTCTCGTTGATGCGCGACTCCGTCCAGAAGAAGGACTGCATGTCCTGCACCCACTCGAAGTAGCTGACCGTCACGCCCCCCGCGTTGCACAGGATGTCCGGGATCACGAAGACGCCCCGGTCGTGGAGGATCTGGTCGGCCTCGGGCGTGGTCGGGCCGTTGGCGGCCTCGGCCACGATGCGGGCCTGGATGCGAGGCGCGTTCTCGGCGGTGATCTGGTTCTCGAGGGCGGCCGGGACCAGGATCTCGCAGTCGAGCTCGAGAATCTCGGTATTGCTGACCGAGTCGGCGCCTGGGAAGCCGACGACCGTGCCGTGCTCCGCCTTCCACGCACTGACGCGTGCCGGGTCGAGCCCGTTGGTGTTGTAGATGCCGCCGCTCGAGTCGCTGACGGCGACGATCACGGAGCCCTCGTCCGCCAGGAGGGTGGCCGCGACCGAGCCGGCGTTGCCGTATCCCTGGATCGACACGCGGGCACCGACCAGCGGGATGTCGAGCGTCCGGCTGGCCTGGTTCAGCGTGAACACCGCCCCGCGAGCGGTCGCCTCGTTGCGTCCCAGCGACCCTCCGATCGCGATCGGCTTGCCGGTGACCACGCCGGGGATGGTGTAGCCGCGATGCATCGAGAAGGTGTCCATCATCCAGGCCATGACCTGGGCGTTGGTGTTGACGTCCGGTGCGGGGATGTCACGGTCCGGACCGATCAGCGGGCTGATCTCGGTCGTGAAGCGACGAGTGAGCCCCTCCAACTCGCGCAGGGAGAGCTTCTTGGGATCGACGATGACACCACCCTTGCCGCCGCCGTAGGGGATGTTCACCACCGCACACTTCCAGGTCATCCACATGGACAGAGCTCGCACCTCGTCGCGCGTCACGTCCTGGTGGTAGCGGATGCCACCCTTTGCGGGGCCGCGGCTGACGTTGTGCTGGATTCGGAAGCCGGTGAAGACCTCCACGTGGCCATCGTCCATGGTCACCGGGAAGTTGACGGTGAGCTCGCGCTGCGGGACGCGGAGCACGCGACGCAGGCCGGGATCGAGGTCGAGCTGCTCGGCCGCGGCGTCGAACTGGGCCTGGGCGACCGCCCAGATGTTCGGCGCCTCGGCGACCGGATTGGAACTTGCCATTGACTGCCTGTGAGCCTCCATCAGGTCGCGCCCCGACGCCTCCGCCGATGTGGTTGCGGGAGCTGGTCCGGGCGCGGCGGCCCGATTATAGGGTTGGGTCAAGCGCAGGCGGCGCTCAGACCATCTCGACCGCGAGGGCCACCGCTCCCCCACCGCCAAGGCACAGGGTGGCCAGCCCGCGTCGACCCCCGCGTCGCCGGAGCTCATAGAGGAGCGTCGTCAGCACGCGGGCGCCCGAGGCGCCGATGGGGTGGCCCAGCGCGATGGCACCGCCGTTGACGTTGACGCGATCCCAGTCGAACCCGAGCGCGTTGCCATCGGCCAGCACCTGCGCGGCAAACGCCTCGTTGATCTCTATCAGGTCGAACTCGTCGAGCCGCAGGTCCAGCTTGGTGAGGAGACGGCGCACGCCGTCGATCGGGGCCTCGAAGAGCCATTCCGGGGCAACGTCCGCCTGGGCATAGCCGGTGATGCGGGCAATCGGCTTCAGACCGTCGCTCGCGACAACCGCCTCCGAGGCCAGCACCAGTGCGGCAGCCCCGTCGGTGATCCCAGGTGCATTTCCTGCGGTGACCGTCCCGCCCTCCGGCTGGAAGGCAGGCTTCAGGCGCGCAAGCGCCTCGAGCGAGGTATCGGATCGCGGATTCTCATCCGTGTCGACGATGGTCGGCCCCTTCTTGCCGGGCACCTCGACCGCGACGATCTCCTCGGCGAAGCGACCCTCGGCGATGGCCGCCAGGGCTCGCTCGTGGGAGCGCACCGCGAACGCATCCTGCGCGTCGCGGGTCACATCGTGCTTGGCCGCCACCCGCTCGGCGTGCACCCCCATGTGAACGTCGCAGATCGCGCACCAAAGGCCGTCATGGACGGTGGCGTCGACGAGCTCAGCGTTGCCAAGCCGATAGCCCGCCCTGGCCCCCGGAAGGAGGTAGGGACCGAGGTTCATGTTCTCCATGCCGCCCGCCACGATCATCTCGGCGTCGCCGGCGCGGATCGAGGCGGCGCCGAGCATCACCGCCTTGAGGCCTGAGCCGCAGACCTTGTTGATGGTGGTGGCGCCCACGCCGTTCGGCAGTCCAGCGCCAAGCGCCGCCTGGCGGGCCGGCGCCTGGCCAGCACCGGCCTGGATGACCTGGCCCATGAAGACCTCATCAACTCGCTCGCCGGGTATGCCTGCGCGTTTCACAGCCTCCCGGATGGCCGTGGCTCCGAGCTCCGTGGCCGGAACGGTCGAGAGGCCGCCCCCGAACTTGCCGATGGGGGTTCTGGCAGCGGAGAGGATGAAGACGTCGCTCATGCGGGAATGGTACCGCCGCGCGCATTGAGCGGCGCCGGGCTACTCCTTCTCGTCCTCGCCGAACAGGTGAGCGACCTTGTCCTCCCACTTGGTGACGACCACCCGGGTCTTGATCTTGAGGGATGGGGTCAGCTCGCCCTCCTCCTCGGAGAGCAGGCGCGGCAGCAGGGCCACACGGCGCGGACGCTCGTAGATGGCGAAGCCGTCGAGCTTGGCCTTCACCTCGCCCTCGATCAGCTTCTGCACCACCTTCTCTCCGACCAGCTGCTCCGGGGGCATCTCGGTCATCCCGTTCGTGGCCGCCCATGTCCCGATCTGCTCGAAGTCGGGCACCACCAGCACCCCGGTGTACGGCTGGTTGTCGCCGAGGATCACCGCCTGCGCGATGTAGCGGCTGGTCAGGATGGCGATCTCCATCGGCGCCGGCGCCACGTTCTTCCCGTTCGCCAGCACGATGATGTTCTTGAGCCGATCGGTGATGATGACCCGCCCTTCTGGATCGAGCTCGCCGATGTCGCCCGTGTGGAACCAGCCATCGGCGTCGATGACGCGGGCCGTCTCCTCGGGCTGGTTGAGGTAGCCCTTCATCACCTGTGGCCCCTTGGCGAGGATCTCGCCGGTGCTCTGGTCGATGCGGATCTGCGTCTCCGCCACCGGGCGACCGACCGTTCCGAACTTGAAGTCGCCGGGTCGGTTGATGGTCAGCAGCGGGGCGGTCTCGGTGAGCCCGTACCCTTCGAGGATCAGCATCCCCATCGCATAGAAGAACTCGCCGATCTCCTGCGACAGCGGAGCCCCGCCCGACACGAAGTAGCGCACCCGCCCACCGGTGCGGGCCTTGATCTTGTGGAAGACGAGCCGATCCGCGACCTTCAGCTGCAGGCGCAACCAGACCGAGTTCGGCTGGCCGGCGAGATGGTTGGCGTACTTGGCGCGCCCCAGCCCCAGCGCCCACGCGAAGATCCGCTGGCGCAGCGCCGGGCCGGCCTCGACCGTCGAAAGGACCCGCGCATACAGCCGCTCGTACAGGCGCGGGACCGCGACCATCACCGTGGGACGCACCTCCGCCATGTTGGCCGCCAGGCGCTCGATGGCGGGCTCGGCGTACGCGATCGTGCAACCGCGGCCGAGCGGGACGATCTGGCCCGCCGCGCGCTCGGTCATGTGCGAGAGCGGGAGGAAGGAGAGGAACAGGTCGTCCTCATTGAAGTCGACGGCGGCCACGCCGCCCTCGAAGTTGTGCAGGATGTTGCCGTGGGTCAGCACCACGCCCTTCGGGTTGGCGGTGGTGCCCGAGGTGTGAACGATGGTCGCCACCTTGTCGCGGCCATAGCCGCGCCAGGTCTCGGACCACTCGCGGACCTCTCCCGCATCGGCGGCGGCCAGGTCGAAGATGTCGTCGAAGCTGATCGCGCCGGCGGGGAGGCGCCCGCGGTCGTCGATCACCACCACGTGCTCGAGGGTGGGGCACTGGGCCCGCACCTGGTCGACCTTGGCCGCCTGCTGCAAGTTCTCGACGAAGATCAGGCGCGCCTCGACGTTGTTGATGACGAAGGCGGCCTGGTTCGGCTCGACCGAGGGGTAGATCGGGCAGGTCACGGCGCCGAGCGAGAGGGAGCCGATGTCGGCCGCCAGCCAGGCAGGGCGCGTGCGGCTCATGATGCAGACCCGATCGCCGTCGCGGATGCCCAGGTGCTTCAGGCCCATCGCCACCTGCGTGATCCAGTCCCAGGTCTGGCGATACGTGGTGCTCGTCCAGGCCACCGGCTCCTCCTCCGGAGGACCACCGGTCTGGCGCCTGGTCCTGGGCAGCTTCCAGCGCAGCGCCTCCTTGTCCGGGTTGCGCTGCATCGAGTTGTGGACGAGGGCCACCAGGCTGTCGGCGCGCAGCTCGGCGGGGATGTCGAGGGGCTCGACCTCGGTCTGCATCACCGGTCCGACCGCTGCATCTCCTCGACCAGGTGCTGCGCGATGATCAGCCGCTGGATCTGGTTGCTGCCCTCGTAGATCTGCGCTCCCTTCGCGTCGCGCATGAGGCGCTCGACCGGGTTGTCGCGTGAGTAGCCGGCGCCGCCGTAGACCTGCACCGCATCGGTCGCAACCCGCATGGCCGTGTCGCTGGCGAACATCTTGGCCATGCTGCTGGCGGCGTTGATCGAGCCTCCGGCGTCACGCAGCCGCGCCGCGCGCCAGGTCAGCAGGCGCGATGCCTCGACTGCCACCCCCGCATCGGCCAGGATCGCCTGGATCATCTCCTGCTCGGCGATCGGCCGGCCGAACTGGGTACGCTGCGAGGCGTAGCGGGTGGCGAACTCGAGCGCTGCCCGTGCCAGGCCGGTGCAGGCCGCCGCGATGCTGATCCGCCCCGACGCCAGCGATCCGAGGGCAACCTTCAGGCCCTCACCCTCAGCTCCCAGCCGGTCCGCCTCCGGGACCAGCGCCTCCTCGAAGACCAGCTCCGCGGCCGGTGAGTCCCGGATCCCCATCTTGCGTTCGTGGCTCCCAACCCGGAAGCCGGGGGTGTCGGGGGTCACGACGAAGGCGGTGATCCCCTCGCTGCCCCGCGATCGGTCGACGGTGGCGAAGACGACGTAGACGTCCGCCTCTCCGCCATTGGTGATCCAGACCTTGGTGCCGGTCAGCGCGTAGCCGTCGTCGGTGCGGCGCGCGGCGAGGGAGAGGGCCGCCGCATCGGAGCCCGCCCCCGGCTCGGTCAGGGCGAACGCGCCGAGGTGCGTGCCCGCTGTCATGGGCGGAAGGAGGCGGGACTTCTGCTCATCGGTGCCGTGGGAGACGATGCAGAGCTGGGAGAGGACGTGGACGGAGAGGCTGATCGCCATCCCCATGTCGGCAGCGGCGATCTCCTCGCAGGCGAGAGCCCAGGCGAAGTACGAGAGCCCCGCACCTCCGAGCTCCTCCGGGTACGGGATCGCGGTCAGCCCCAGCTCGCCCATCCGGGTGAAGAGCCTACGGTCGTACCGTTCCTCCTCGTCGCGCTGGGCCACGGTCGGTGCCAGCTCGCGCTGCGCGAAGCCGCGGGCAGTGTCGCGGACAGAGCGCTCCTCCTCGCTGAGGGCGAACGGGTCCGGCCGCGTGGGCGTCGCGGTGCTCGCCATCAGCCGGTCTTGGTGCCCCGTTCGTCGTAGCGATAGAACCCTCGGCCCGTCTTTCGTCCCAGGTGCCCCGCGGCGACCATCTGGCGCAGGAGCGGGGCCGCTCGGAACTTGGGGTCGCCGAAGCCGCGATACAGCACGTCAAGGACGCTGAGCATCACGTCGTTGCCGATGAAGTCGCTCAGCTCGAGCGGGCCCATCGGGTGGTTAAGGCCGAGCTTCGCCCCGGCGTCGATGTGCTCGGCGCTGCCGGTCCCGTCCATGAGGGCGAAGACCGCCTCGTTGATGAACGGCCCGAGCATCCGGTTGACGATGAATCCGGGATAGTCCTTCGACTCGATCACCGTCTTGCCCAGTTCCTCCGCGAAGGCGCGAGCGGCGGCCTGGGTGGCGTCATCGGTCTCAAGGCCGCGAATGATCTCGATCAGGCTCATCACTGGGACGGGCGAGAAGAAGTGCAGGCCGATGAAGCGGCCGGGCCGGTCGGTCGCGGTGGCCAGCGAGGTGATGCTGATGCTGCTCGTGTTGCTGGCGAAGATCGCGCCGGGGTCGGCGGCCGAGCTGAGCGCCTGCCACGTCTCCCGCTTGACCGATTCGTCCTCGAAGACGGCCTCGATCAGGATCTCGTGTCCGCCAGCCCCCGTTGCACCCTCGGCCGTGGCGATCCGCGACAGGAGCGCGTCCGCGTCCTCCTGGGAGAGCTTGTCCTTCTCGACCTGGCGGGCCAGGTTGCCCGCGATCCGTGCCTTCCCCTTCTCGGCCAGCTCGGCGGTTCGATCGGCGAGGGTCACCCGCTTGCCCGCTGCCGCGCTCACCTGGGCGATGCCGTGTCCCATGAGGCCGGCGCCGATGACGAATACCCGGTTGAGGCTCATGGCTGAGTAGCGTACCAGCCGCGATAATCC
>DATCQR010000082.1:0-4463 GCA_036569405.1 Candidatus Limnocylindria bacterium | reverse complement strand
ACGACGCGGCCGAGCAGGGCGGCGGCTGGATCGACGGCGACACGTTCATCGGTAGGGATTCGATGGTCGCCGCGCGACTGGCCGCCGGAGCCACGCTCCAGGCAGCTCTTGCCGCTGCCACGGGTGAGGCAGAGATCGCGTTCGCGGCTGTCCGTCCGCCTGGCCACCACGCTGGTCGCGAGCGCGCCGCCGGCTTCTGCCTGCTGAACAACGTGGCGGTGGCGGCAATGGCGCTTCGCGCCGCCGGCCTGGCCCAGCGGATCGCGATCCTCGACTGGGACGTGCACCACGGCGACGGGACGCAGTCGATCTTCGACGCGGACCCGGACGTGTGCTACGCGTCCACCCACCAGATGCCGCTTTACCCTGGGAGCGGCGATGCCGCCGAAACCGGCGTCGGCCCGGGGCTTGGTAGCAAGCACAATGCGCCGCTCCGGCGGGGAAGTGGCGACGAGGCCTTCGCCGAGGCCTGGCTGACGCAGCTGCTTCCCGCCGTCGAAGCCTTCGGACCCGAGGCAATCCTCGTATCGGCCGGGTACGACGCGCACCGGCTCGATCCACTGGCGGAGCTCGAGGTGACGGAGGCTGGCTACCGGAGCGTGGCCGAGGCGGTCGGGCGCCTGGCGCGAGGTGTCGGGGTCGGGGGCGTTGCGTTGACCCTGGAGGGTGGCTACGACCTCGATGCCCTGCGTGACAGCGCCGCCGCCACGGTCGCCGGACTCCTGGCCGGCCTCGCCGGTTCGGAGGCTGCCTGAGGCTATACTCGCCCTCGATCCCGGCGACGAGGAGGGCGCATTGGCACGAGCAGCAGGTCCCGTCGCTCCGGCGACCGCCCCGCGGACCAGCGCCGAGGCGAGCGGACGCACCAGCAGGGCACGCGGCGACGGCCAGGTGGTCGTGATCAGCGGCCTGTCCGGGGCGGGCAAGAGCCAGGCCAGCAAGCTGTTCGAGGACCTCGGCTACTACTGCATCGACAACCTGCCGCCCGACCTGCTGGATCGCTTCCTCGCCCTGCGCGACGAGGACCCGGCCCGCTTTCGCAACGTGGCCCTCGTGCTCGATATCCGGGCCGGCGATCCCGCCCCGGCCATCGAGGCGGCGCGAGCCGCACTCGCCGAACGCGGCGTCCCGATGCAGGTCCTCTACCTCGAGGCCAGCGACACGGTCCTGGTGAACCGCTTCAGCGAGACGCGCCACCGCCATCCCCTCGAGACCCGCAGCGGAGTGCAGGCCGGGATCCTGCTCGAGCGGGAGCGCCTGGCCCACGCCCGTGATCTGGCAGACCAGGTGATCGACACCAGCGGCCTCTCGATCGGCCAGCTGAAGGAGCAACTCTTCCGCCATGTGCCGCGTGACAGCGCCGCCGACGACCTGCTGATCGACATCCTGACCTTTGGCTTCAAGTTCGGCATCCCGATCGATGCCGACCTCGTCTTCGACGTCCGCTTCCTGACGAACCCGTACTACGTCGCCGATCTTAAGCCGCTGTCGGGGCTCCAGACGCCGGTCCGTGAGTACGTGCTCGGCCAGCCGGCTGCGGGGCGGTTCATCGAGCTCGTGGTCGAGCTGCTCGAGCTTACCGTGCCGGCCTACCGGTCAGAGGGCAAGACACGGCTGACGGTGGCGCTGGGCTGCACCGGTGGCTACCACCGCTCGATCGTCCTGGCCGAGGAGCTGGCCAAGCGGCTCGGGTCCCTGGCTGGGGTCTCGGTCGCGGTCTTCCACCGCGAGCTGGAACGATGAAGCGGCCGCGCATCCCTCGCTGGCTCTACCCTGGGATGCACCTCAAGCGCTGGCTGCTGCTCCTCTTCTTCGGGATCACCGTGCTCGGTCTCGGTGCTGCCATCATGCTGGTCGAGTTCTACCGTGGCCTGCCCGATGACTCGCTCATCGTCACCCTCACCGGAGGGAGCCTCGACCGCCCGATGCGGGCCGCCCTGGTGGCGCTCGGCGGGATCGCGCTCACCTCGGTGGGCGTCTGGGGACTGATGCGCAGCATCGTCTCGCCGTTCGTCACCCGTGGCGATTCGGTGCTCGAGGTGCTCTATACCAAGCGCTACCTGGCGCGTGGCCCTCGAATCGTGGCACTCGGCGGGGGGACGGGGCTGTCGACGCTGCTGCGTGGCCTCAAGGGCTATTCAGCCAACATCACCGCCATCGTCACGCTGGCCGATGACGGGGGGAGCAGCGGCCGACTGCGCCAGCAGCTGGGGATCGCGCCCCCGGGCGACATCCGAAACTGCATCGCGGCACTGGCCGACGCAGAGCCACTCATGACCCAGCTGATGCAGTACCGATTCCCGCCTGGCTCGGGGCTCGACGACCATGCCTTCGGGAACCTCTTCATCGCCGCCATGACCGCCGTCACCGGCGACTTCGACGAGGCGGTACGCGAGTCGAACCGCGTCCTGGCGGTTCGGGGCCAGGTGCTGCCGGCCACCAGCGTGCCGCTCAACCTGGCTGCGATCCTGGAGTCCGGCCGTCGCCTCAAGGGACAGGCATCCATCAGCATGGCCGACGAGCCGATCGCAACCGTCTCGATCGAGCCTGCCGACGTGCGGGCCAACCCCGAGGCGATCGAGCGCATCCTGGAGGCGGACCTGGTGGTGGTCGGTCCCGGCAGCCTCTACTCCAGCGTCCTGCCGAATCTCCTGATCAGCGACATCCGCGATGCGATCGGGGCCGCCGCGGGGATCCGGGCGTATGTCTGCAACGTCGCGACGCAGCCGGGGGAGACCGGGTTCTACTCTGCTGCTCAGCATCTCGAGGCGCTCATCGACCACGTCGGCGACGGCCTCTTCGACTACGTGCTGCTGAATGACAACCACAACGCGCGCCGTCCCGAGGGCTGGTTAGGGCAGCCGGTGCAGGTTGACGTTCGCCGCCTGGAGAGCTTCGACGTCACGATCGTCGAGGAGGACCTCGTGGACGTGAGCAATGCGCACCGCCATGATCCGGCGAAGCTGGCGGCGGCGCTGATGCGCATCCAGCAGCAGGATCGCGCGGAGCGGCCGCGGCAGCGGCGATCGGTCTCCCGGCCCACCGCCTCCGCCGGCTGACACTGTCACCGCATGCTGGTAGCCAGCGAGCTGCGCGGGGAGCTTGCCCGCATCCGTCCGGCCCGGGCGTGCTGTCGCCGAGCCGAGCTGGCGGGCCTCCTGCAATCGGCCGGTGCGGATGGCACGCTTCGGACGCTCGACCACGCGACGGCGCGCATCGCCGTCCAGCTGGCGGCATCGATCGGCGTGACGGCAGTCGCACCGCATGCGTTCGGAACCGGCTCTCACGTCCGAGGCCGGCACCACCTGCAGGTTGAGTTCGGGGGCGGGCTGCGGCCCTCCTGGGGACCCGTGACGACGAAGGCCTGTGACCGGCGCGCCTTCCTTCGCGGGCTCCTGCTCAGCGCCGGCTCGGTCAGCGGCGGACCCGGCGGTCCGCACGTCGAGTTCGTGCTTCGCGACCGGCGCACCGCAGTTGAGCTGCAGCGACTGCTGGAGGGGAGTGATGTGCGCAGCTCCCGCATGCAGCGTCGCGGACGTGAGGTGGTCTATCTCAAGGGCCAGGACGAGATCGCCGGCCTCCTCCGCGTGATTGGCGCGAACCGCGCCCTCCTTGACTTCGAGACGAGCCGGGTCAGCCGTGAGGTTCGCAATCGGCTCAACCGCCTCCTGAACGCCGAGGAGGCGAACCTGGCGCGGACGGTGCGGGCGGCCGACCGGCAGCTGCAGGCGATCAGCCGCCTGGACGCCGATGGCGAGCTCGAGCGCCTGGCCGACGGGCTGCGTGAGGCCGCTGGACAACGCCGCCGCCAGCCGGATGCCGATCTCCATACGCTTGCATCCAGCCTCGGGATCAGCCGCTCGGCGATGAACCACCGGCTCCGACGCCTGGTCGAGCTGGCCGCGGATTCGGTCGGTGCGCGTCGGGCACGAGCAGTCAGGAGCTGACGTGAACGCATCGCGCTCGCCACTCGTCGCCGGCAACTGGAAGATGCATCCCGCCTCGGCGGAGCTGGCGGTGGCCCTGGCGGTCAACGTGCGTGATGCGGTCGCCGGAGTCGGGGCGCGCTCGGTGGTCTGCCCGCCGACGATCTGGCTCTCCGCGGTGGCTGCCGCGATCGGCGGGGGATCGACCGAGCCCGGGCGGCTCGGCGTCGGGGCGCAGACGATGCATGCCGAGGAGGCGGGGGCCTACACAGGCGAGACCTCCCCGCTGATGGTCGCCGAGATGGCCCAGTACGTCATCCTGGGGCACTCCGAGCGCAGGCAGTACGACAACGAGACCGATGCGGCGGTGGCTGCCAAGGTCGCGTCAGCGGTTGCGCACGGGCTGGTGCCGATCGCGTGCATTGGCGAGCTGGCCGAGGAACGTCGAGCCGGACTCACCGCCACCGTCATCGAGCGACAGCTGCGGGCCGCCATCTCGCTGCTGCCCCGAATCGCCGGCAGCGGCCTCGTCGTCGC
>DATCQR010000081.1:0-1625 GCA_036569405.1 Candidatus Limnocylindria bacterium | reverse complement strand
CGGCCGCTTGGCGCGATCAGCGCATTGACCTCGCAGTCGGACAGGAAGGCGTAGTCGGCGATCGGGGGGAAGGCGCTCTGTGTGGGCGAGGCGGCCACCGGGGCCGCGACGGGGCTGGGCGCGCTCTGCCCGTTTCCGTTGACGGACTTGGTCTGGTGACCTAGATCCTCTACCCGAGCCTTCTTTGCCGTCCTACACGCTCCCCAGCGCGAACTCCAGAGCGCAAAGCATAGGCTGGTGTTCCGGAGATTGGCCCTCCGTTGCGGCCCTGGGGCCTGAGCCACCGTATGTGCAGGCTTGAGCGCCCCCTCCGGGCTAGCCCCGCCCACCAAGAGCGCGGGGACCCCAAAAGGAAGATGCGCCACCTCCCCGGCAAGCGGGGAGGACGACTCTCTAATTACCTCGCTTCAGCGCTTCCCGGATGCGGTCGAAGATCTCGTCGATCTCCCCCACGCCATCAATCTCGTGCACCTTGCCGCCTCTCTTGTGGTAGTGGTCCAAGACCTTCTCCGTCAGGTGCTTGTACTCGTGCATGCGCTCCGTGATCGCCTCGCGCGTGTCGTCGGCCCTCCCCTCCACCTCCGCCCTATGCAGGAGCCGCTCGATCAGGACGTCCTCCGGGACTCTAAATGCAATGACGAAGTCGACCTTGTGGCCCTCCTGGGCCAGCATCTCGTCCAGCGCCTTTGCCTGCTCCAGGGTCCGGGGGAAACCGTCCAGCAGCACATCCGAGCTGACGTTGGGGTCGCGCAGGATGCCCTGGACGATGCGGATGATGAGGTCGTCCGGCACCAGGTCGCCGGCCCGCATGATCCGCTCGGCCTCCTTGCCGATCTCCGTGCCGCGGGCCACCTCGGCGCGGAGGATGTCGCCCGTCGACAGGTGCGACAGCTTGAACTCCCGCTCCACGTGAGCCGCCTGCGTGCCCTTGCCGCTGCCGGGCGGCCCGAAGATCAGACCGATCACGGTTCCCTGTCCAGCTTCAGGTTCCGCCGCCGCTCCCAGAAGCTTCGGGATTCATCGTCCAGCAGCGAATGCAGGGCCGGGTCTGGGCCCGAGGGCGCGCCCTCCTCGCTGAGCTGCAGCCAGCGCCTGGTGATCTCCACGTAAAGGTCGGCCTCGGTCCAGCCCGGCATCAGCTCCAGCACCCGGTACTTGCGGATGAGCTTGATGACGGGCGTGTAGACGTTGTCGTACCAGCTGGCCGCCGCCTCGGCCAGCGGGACCTCGCGGCGCTGCTCCAGCCCGAGGAAGTAGCGGTGGCCGAGGATGTGCTTGAGGATCTCGTCGTAACGGCCAAGCCGGCTGCACTCGAGCCGAGCCTCGGGCCGCGTGCGGTGGAGCTGCGTCGTGTCAAGGAACGCAGAGTACTCGGCTGCCCTCAACAGCGCTGCGCCGTCGACATGAGAGCCCACCGGCGCGCGGGTCTTCACCTCGATCACCCGCGCATTGATCTCCTGGCGACCCAGGCTTCGAGCCACCGAGACCCTGTGGTGCCCGTCGATCACGTAGTAATAGTCGTCGAGCTTGTACACGTCGATCGGCGGCAGCTCGTCGCCCTCCACCATCGCCGTGTAGATCCGGGTCCACCGGTCTCTGAGCCGCCGGTTGGCGGGAAGGAACGC
>DATCQR010000080.1:0-4235 GCA_036569405.1 Candidatus Limnocylindria bacterium | reverse complement strand
GAGCCGGTTCGAGATGAACGACGCCGCCACGGCTCCGCATCATCGCGAGACCGGGATCGCGACCGGCAGTCCGGTGTCCGTCGCCGGCGACGCCGGCGAGTCGGGCTAGGCCGCGTCGAGCGGGACGGCGGGCTCCAGCTCGCCGAGCACGGAGTCGAGCGCGGCTCCCTCCGCCTCGGTCAGAGCGCGAAGCGGCGCGCGCAGGTCTGGGTTGATCGGGACCCCTCGCCGCCGCAGGACGTGCTTCACCGAAGCGATGAAGGGGTGCATCTCCATCGCGGAGCGCAGGGTGCGGAGGCGTGCCTCGGCGAAGGTGTCAGGGGCGTCGAGCGCGTCCCGCACGACCTCGGGGAAGGCCGCGGCCAAGCCTGACACCGCGCCCAGCGCCCCGCGAGCCATCGCCGCCGGAATGAGCGGCTCAGAGCCGACGTAGACCGGCAGTCCAAGGTCGAGGTACGGCTCCACCTTGAGGAAAGGTGACTCGCTGACCTTCAGCCCCGCCAGGTTCCTGGCGCCGTCGCGGACACGGGCGACCACCTCGAGCGGGACCGGGTAGCCGCTCCGGGCAGCGAAGGCGTAGATGTAGAAGGGGAGTGGCGCGCAGGCCTCGGCTGCGGCCAGCAGGTGAGTCGTGAGCGCATCCTCATCGAGCGGGAAATACGGCGGCGGGATGACCGCGACCGCATCGGCCGCGATCTCGCCCGCGTGGGCGGACAGCTCGACCGTTTCGGCGGTCGTCTGCGCCCCGCAGTGCACGATCAACCGCCCACGAACGGCTGCGCGGAAGACGACCGCGACCTGCTTCCGTTCCTCGGTGCTGAGCAGGACCCCCTCGCCGGTGGTGCCGCAGGCGAATACGCCGTCGGCGCCCCGGTCCTCCAGGAAGCGGACCATCGGCCAGATCGCGGCCTCGTCCAGAGCACCGCCCCCGGGGGCGAGTGGCGTCACGGCAGCGACGATGAGCGGGGGTCGTTCGGGCATGGCCGGAAGCGTAGCGGCTTTCCGCTTGTGGCCGCATAGGAGGCGGGCTAGGCTGCCGGACACCATGCCACCTATCGCACTCGACGATGCGACCATCCGCCGCGCTCCCAAGGTGCTGCTGCACGAGCACCTGGACGGCGGGCTGCGGCCGTCAACCCTGATCGAGCTGGCAGACGAGATCGGTTACGCCCCGCTGCCGACGCAGGATGCCGGTGAGCTGGCCGGCTGGTTCAAGCCCGCCCCAGGCGAGGGCGGCCGCTCGCTGGTGCGCTACCTCGAGGCATTCGACCATACCGTCGCCGTCATGCAGACCGCGGCGGCGATCGAACGGGTTGCGGCCGAGGAGGTCGAGGATCTCGCGGCGGACGGAGTGGTGTACGCCGAGGTCCGCTTCGCACCCGAGCAGCACCTGCGCGCGGGCCTGTCGCTCGACGAGGTGGTGGAGGCGGCCGCTGCAGGGGTGCGGCGCGCATCCATCGGGCGGCCGATCGTGGTGGGGCTGTTGCTGAGCGCGATGCGCCAGGCAGCGCGCTCGGTCGAGATCGCGGAGCTGGCGGTCCGTCATCGGGACCGCGGGGTGCTGGGCTTCGACGTTGCCGGGCCGGAGGCGGGCTACCCGCCCACACGCTACCTCGACGCCTTCCAGCTGATCGCCCACGAGAACTTCCACTTCACGATCCACGCCGGCGAGGCCTTCGGGCTGCCCTCCATCTGGGAGGCGCTGCAGTTCTGCGGCGCCGAGCGCCTGGGCCATGGGGTGCGCATCGTCGACGACATCGTCACGCAACCCGACGGGCGGGTCGCCATCGGGCGCCTGGCTGCCTATGTCCGCGATCGGCGCATCCCGCTCGAGATGTGCCCGACCTCGAACGTCGACACCGGTGCCGTCGCGCGACTCGAGGACCATCCGATCGACCTGCTCAAGCGCCTCCGCTTCCGCGTGACGCTGAACACCGACAATCGGCTCATGAGCCGGATCAGCCTGTCGGACGAGTTCGCCAGCATGGTCGCGACCTTCGGCTGGGACCTGGCGGACATGGAGTGGGTCACCCTCAACGCCATCAAGAGCGCATTCCTGCCCTTCGACGGCCGGCTGCGGATCATCAACGAGCAGGTGAAGCCCGGCTATGCGCGCCTGCGGGGCGAAGCCTCGGCGGCGGAGATCGGCCTGGCCTAGGTGGGCCGCTCGCTCGGTGTATCCTCGACAACATGACGTACGTGATCGCGGAGCCGTGCATCGGCGTGAAGGACGCCTCGTGCGTGGACGTCTGCCCGGTCGACTGCATCCATACCAGCGACGACGCGCCGCTGTACTACATCGATCCCGACGAGTGCATCGACTGCGGCGCCTGCGAGCCGGAATGCCCGGTGACCGCGATCTTCGCGGAGGACGCCGTGCCGGAGCAGTGGACCAACTTCACCCAGATCAACGCTGACTTCTTCAAGAAGTAGCGGATTCGTGGTCCGCCTGATCGCCCTCTACAGCCAGCCGGAGGATCCGGCCGCCTTCGACGCGCACTACCGCGACGTGCATGACCCAATCGTGCGCCGCTACCCCAACCTGCTCAGCATGCGACTGACAAGGGCCGATGGAGTGGGAGGCCGCCCGGCCGCCTTCTACCTGATGGCCGAGATGAGCTTCGCGTCGCGGGAGGACCTCGACGAGGCCCTTGCCTCCGAGCCGGGTCGCGAGAGCGGCCGCGACCTGCGCAACTTCGCGCAGGCCGGCGTTGCCTTGTTCGTCGCCGATGACGAGGGTGCCACTGATGGCTGAGCCGAGCGCCCCGCTGGCGGTCGATCCGGAGACGCTCGGCTTCGAGCGGGTCCGCTACCTCAAGGACGCAGAAAGCGGCGTGGCGACGGTCACGATCGACCGACCGCAGGTCCTCAACGCCTTCGACTTCCAGACGCTGCGCGAGCTGGGTCGAGCCTTCGAGGACGCCTCCTGGGACGACGCCATGGCCGTGGTGGTGGTGACCGGGGCGGGGGAGCGGGCCTTCTGCACCGGCGCGGACCTCGACGAACAGGCGGCAATGGGCGCCACCAGCGGCCAGTACTGGCGCTGGATGGGCGCGTTCATCGAGATGCACGACCGCCTGCGCAACATCGGCAAGCCGACGATCGCGCGCATCAACGGGGTGTGCGTCGGCGGCGGAAACGAGCTCCAGATGGCGTGCGACCTGTCGGTGCTCGTCGACGATGCCTACATCAGGCACGTCGGTCCCGAGCACGGCTCCGTTCCGGCCGGTGGCGCGACGCAGTGGCTGCCGATCCTGGTCGGGGACCGACGGGCGCGCGAGATCCTGATGCTGTGCGAGCCGATCTGGCCCATCCAGGCGCTGGACTGGGGCCTCGTCAACCGAGTCGTCCCTCGCGCCGACCTGGACGAGACGGTCGCCGCGCTGGCGACGAACCTGCGCGCCAAGCTGCCTGAAGCGATGCGCTACACCAAGACCCAGCTCAACTGGTGGCGTGACCTGGCCTGGTCGCAGACCGTGACGCACGCGCGCGACTGGCTGGCCATCCATTCAACGGCGGATGAGACCCGCGAGGCGGTGGCCGCCTTCCACGAGAAGCGCAGCCCGCGCTACGAGGAGCTGCGACGCCAGCAGGTAGGCGTCGGCCGAACCTGCACCTCCTGCGGGGAGAGCGGCATCTCGGCGTACGCGAACTATTGCCCGGGCTGCGGCGCGCAGCTCTCCGATGTGTTCGAGTCGATCCCGTGACGGACGAGCCGCTGATCCTGGTCGAGCGCGACGAGGAGCGGCGCGTGGCGCTGCTCCGCTTCAACCGGCCGAAGCAGCTGAACGCGCTGAACGGCCAGGTGATGGATGAGCTGTGCTCCGCCCTGGAGGCGCTGGATGGGGACGACGCAATCCGGGTCCTCGTCGTGACCGGCAGCGAGCGCGCCTTCGCCGCGGGCGCCGACATCGGCGAGATGGCCGACGCCAGCCCCATCGACATGCTGCGCACGAACCGAATCGCCCAGTGGGACCGCGTGCGGCGGATCCGCAAGCCAGTCATCGCCGCGGTCGCCGGCTGGTGTCTTGGAGGCGGCTGCGAGCTGGCGATGGCGCTGGACCTGATCGTCGCCGCCGAGAGCGCCCGCTTCGGCCAGCCTGAGATCAACATCGGCGTCATCCCGGGTGCCGGCGGCACCCAGCGCCTGACCCGGGCGGTCGGCAAGAGCGTGGCGATGGAGATGATCCTGACCGGTGAGCCGATCGATGCCCGCGAGGCGCATCGGCTCGGGC
>DATCQR010000079.1:0-6221 GCA_036569405.1 Candidatus Limnocylindria bacterium | reverse complement strand
GTCCATGCTCCTGATTCGCGGCCGAACGGGTCGGTAGCGGCCGGACTCCTCGATCTCGTCGGTGATTCCGGTCGCGGCCAACGTCTCGGACGTGCCCTCATGGACCTCGGATCCTTCCGGGATGAGATCGATGACAATCCGCTTGGCCTCGGCGGCATCCGAGGCGAGAAGGACGCTGATGCCATTCGCCGCCAGGGCCTTCGCCGTCCGCTTCACGCGGGCGTCCTCCGCGGTGGTGCCGAATTGTCGGCTGAGCGCCTCTGCCAGGTCGGGGCGGAGTTGAGTGACCATGTCTTGCTTTCCTTTGGGAACCTTGTCCCGGTATACTTGCGGTTGCAAATATCCTACTCGTAACTTGGTTGCATATGCAAGTACATTCCGGACCTGAGCTGGCTGGCCTGCTCGATCGCCTCGTCGCGGACGACGTCCCGAACCAGCGCGGCCTAGAGGCATGGCAGGCACTCCTCCGGGCGCACGCCACCCTCTTGCGCCAGATGGAAAGCGACCTCGTCAACGAGACGGGCCTGGCCCTCGCCGACTTCGATGTCCTCGCTCAGCTGGCGCATGCCGGCGGAAAGCTCCGGATGACAGAGCTCGCGGACCGCGCCCTCATCTCCCGGTCGGGCATGACACGTCGCGTCGCACGCCTGGTCACCGAGGGGCTCGTCGCCCGATCGGGCGCCGATGCCGATGCTCGTGGCGTGGTCGTCTCACTGACCGATGCCGGCGTCGAGCGACTGACCGAGACCGCTCCGGTCCACGCGCGCGGGATTGCGAAGCTGTTCGTGGGCCAGCTGGACGATCAGGAGCTGGCGGTCCTCGAGCGTGCCCTGGGAAAGGTCACGCTCGACTGCACGTTCGGCTAGGCGCCACTCAGCGCCGCTAGGGGCCGAAGAACAGGTCGAGCCATTGCTCGAGCGGCGCCTTGGCAGCCGGCTTCTGGCGCAACTCGGGTGGAAGGGCGGTCTCCGCGCCGGGCGGAATGATCAGCACGTGCTCGCCGGGCAGCCCCAGGTTCAGCAGGCGCCGCGCCTCGGCTGACACGAATCCCTTGCTCTGGAGGTAGGCCAGCTCCTGGCGCAGCGCGTCGTTGTGCGCCTCCATCGCGGTGATCTCGGCTCGAATGGCATCTGCCTCCTGGCCGGTCGACCAGCTGGTATAGACCTGGCGGCCCACCTGGACGGCAAGGAAGGTGCCGATGATCAGCAGCACGGCGATCCAGGCCAGCCCACCGCGCGAAGCCGGGATGCGCATCCGCAGCGGTCGCTCAGGGGGAGTCCGGCGCCGGGCTGGCAGTTCGAGGCTTGTCATCCGGGAGCCAGTCTAGCCCGGCAGTTTTCCACCGTGCAAGGCGTTCCAGGCAGAGTTATCCACACACCCGAGCCCGCTCAGTCGTGGGCCGTCCCGCCATCCTTGAGGATCTGGCCGGCGGCCAGGCGGCCTGGAGCGCCCATCACGCAGCCGCCCGGATGGGTTCCCGAGCCGCACTGGTAGTAGCCCTGGATCGGGGTCCGGTACTGCGACCATCCGGGCGCGGGCCGGAGGAAGAACATCTGGGGCGCCAACAGCTCGCCGGCGAAGATGTTCCCCTCGCTCAGGCCGATCGTCCGCTCGATGTCCAGGGGAGTCACCACTTCGCGTTGCAGCACGAGGTCGCCGAAGCCGGGGAAGTAGCGCTCGAGGGTGGACTGCACCGTGTCGCCAAGCCGTTCGCGCTCCGCATCCCAGTCGCTCTCCCGCAGCTGGTACGGCGTGTATTGCACGAAGCAGGACATGACGTGCTGGCCGGGCGGGGCCATGTCCGGGTCGATCGTCGACTGGATCGCGCCATCGATGTACGGCTCGGGACTGTACCAGCCGTACTTGGCGGCGTCGTAGGCCCGCTCGAGGTAGTCCATCGACGGCGCGATGTTCAGGAAGCCGCGAAACATGTCGCTGCCGTCGCCGAGCGCCGGGTAGCGAGGCGTGCCGCTCAGGGCGAAGTTCACCTTCGACGAGACGCCCTGGAACTTCATGCGGCGGACCGTCTCGACCAGGTCATCGGGCAGCTCGCGGGGATCGACCAGCTCGAGGAAGGTGCGCCGCGGGTCGAGCGCAGAGACGACCACCTTCGCGTGCAGCTCGGTCCCATCGGCGAGTGCGACGCCGGTCGCCTGCCCTTCCCTGGTGAGGACCCGCTCGACGGTCGATCCAAGGCGGATCTCCGCCCCGAATGCTTCGGCGGCGCGAGCCAGCACCTGGGTGAAGCCGCCGTTGCCGCCCTTGTGGAAGGCCCAGGACCCGAATTCGCCGTCACTCTCCCCCAGCGAGTGGTACAGGAGCACCAGGCCGGAGCCCTGGGAACGGGGTCCGACCTTGGAGCCGATGATCCCCGAGGACGCCATCCAGCCCTTCAGCAGATCGGACTCGAAGTAGTCGTCGAGGAAGTCGGCGGCGCTGCCGGTGAGGAGCCGGATGGCGTTGTGGAAGGTCCGCTTGTCGAGGCTGCGAAGTCGCGATCCGATGCCCGCGAGTGCGAGCAGCTCCTCCGGGTCGTCGCTGAACGGGTCGGGCGGGACCATGTCGAGCAGCGGCTTGATGGCCTGGCAGACGCGGTCCATGTCGTGCCCGTACTGCTCGTAGGCATCGGCGTCGTGGGGAGAGATCCGCTCGATCTCGCGCAGGTTCTGATCGTGGTGCTGGGTGAACCACAGGTACTCGCCCTCGGGCGTCGGTGCGAACTTCGACGACATGAGGAGCGGCATGAAGCCGTGCTTCGTCAGCTCCAGCTCGTGGATGATCTGAGGCCGCAGCAGCGAGAGCGCGTACGAGAAGGTGGTGAACCAGAAGCCGGGGCGCAGCTCCTCGGTGATGGCGGCCCCGCCGACCACCTCCCGCTGCTCCAGGATGAGGGTGCGCAGCCCGCCGCGGGCCAGGTAGGCGCCGTTCACCAGCCCGTTGTGGCCGCCACCGATGACGATCGCGTCGTACGGCTCGCTGCTCATGCCGTCTTCCGCTCCGGGTTGAAGAACGGAAGCCGCACCACGTGGGCGGCCACCTTCTCGTAGTGATGGTCGACCGTGAACTCGAGCTGCACCCGCTGCCCGATCTTCGCCAGGTCCGGCCGCACCCGACCCAGCGCGATGTGCCGCTGCAGCACCGGCGAGTACATGAAGCTGGTCGCATAGCCGACCCGCTGGCCGGCCCCGTCGTAGACCATCCAATCCTCGTGGACCGGCGCGTGCACCTTGGGCGGGATCAGCCCGGCCTCGCCGTAGACCCGGTCGTAGTCCTCCCAATCGACCACCAGCCCGCTCATCCGCCAGCGTGAGGTCTTGTCGGCAATCTCGCGCTCGAGCGCATGGCGCCCGATGAAGGCGCGGTCGTCATCGGCCAGGCCCTTGAACATCCACGACCAGCCGAGCTCGATCGGAGTGGACCGATGGGCATCGTTGAAGGCGTATCGGCTCGAATCGAAGTCGACCGCCAGCAGCAGCAGGCCAGCCTCGATGCGAAGCATGTACAGGGCGGCGAGCCCGAATGGCAGCACGCCGAGGCCCTGCGCCGCATCCCACAGCCCATCCCAGACGGTCAGCGCATCAGGCGCATCGACCCACACCTCGTAGCCGAGGTCACCGGTGTAGCCCGTGCGTGAGACCGTGACCGGCACACCGGCGATCTCTCCGTCCGTCAAGCCGAAGAAGGGGGTCGAGGTCACGCTCGGCACCAGCTTGCTGAGCAGCTGACGGGAGCGCGGGCCTTGCACCGCGATGGTGCCGATCTGGCTGCTCACATCCTCGATCTGGACCTCGAGGCGACCGATGCGATCGGCGAAGTAGCCGAAGTTCGGCTCGGCGCTGGTGAGCAGGTACTCGTCCGGCGCCCGGTGCTGCACCACCCCGTCCTCGAGCACGAAGCCGCGATCGTCGAGCCAGGTCGTGTACTGGGCGTGTCCGACCGGGCAGTCGCGCACGTCGCGGGCCAGCATGCCGGCCAGGAAGCGCTCGGCATCGCGACCGGCGATCCGGTACTTGTAGAGCGGAGAGGTGTCGAAGATGCCGGCCGCGCTCCGCACCGCGAAGTACTCGAACTTGTCGGATTCCTGGTAGCGGTTGGCGGCCAGGTGCCCGGCCCAGTGGCTCCACAGCCCCGTCTCGTTGAGCGCGCTGGTGCGCGGATGGAACGGCGTCGGGCGAATCATCAGGCGGAACCCTAGCACCCACGGTGCGACAGGCGAGCTGTCGCGCGCGTCGCGATGCTTGAGATGCACGCTCGAAAGAGAACGGGCGTGCTATTTTGGAGCGCATCATGCTGACCGACCGCCCCACCACCGCGACGGATGCCATCGAAGCCCTCCTGGCCGACTCCGCCCTGCAGCCGCTCGTGGCGGCGCATCGGGTCCTTGAGCCGCGCCCCCCTCGCCACGCACCGTGGCCGGAGGGGCTCGACCCGCGCCTGACGCATGCCCTGCGTTCGCGCGGAGTCGAGGCCCTGTACACGCACCAGGCGCAGTCGCTCGAGGCGATCCGCGCCGGTCGCAACGTGTGCGTGGTCACGCCGACCGCATCGGGAAAGACGCTCTGCTACAACCTGCCGGTCCTGGACGCCGTGGCCCGCGACCCGACCGCCCGCGCGTTGTACCTCTTCCCCACCAAGGCGCTCGCCGCGGACCAGCTGGTCGAGCTGCGCGCATTGGCCGATGCCGCCGAGCTGGACCTGAAGACGCACACCTACGACGGCGACACGCCGCCGAACGTGCGATCCGTGGTGCGCGCCGCCGGGCAGGTGGTCATCACCAACCCGGACATGCTCCACGCCGCGATCCTCCCCCACCACACCAAGTGGTTCAAGCTGTTCGAGAACCTGCAGTTCGTGGTCATCGACGAGCTGCACACCTACCGCGGCCTCTTCGGCAGCCACGTGGCCAACGTGATCCGTCGCCTGCGCCGCATCACCCGCCACTACGGGTCGGACCCGGTATTCATCTGCGCCAGCGCCACGATCGCCAACCCGCGCGACCTGGCGGAGCGGATCCTGGAGGCGCCGGTCGAGCTGATTGACGACAACGGCGCTCCTTCCGGTCGCAGGCACATCCTCGTGATCAACCCGCCGGTCGCGAACGAGCAGCTCGGCATTCGCGGCTCGGCGCTGCTCACCGGACAACGCGTGGCGGAGCGCCTGATCGGCGGCGGCGTGCAGACGATCGCCTTCGCAAGGTCGCGCACCTCCGTCGAGGTGCTCACCACCTACCTGCGCGAGACCTTCGCTCCGCCGCCGGGGCACCCGCACACCATCCGCGGCTATCGCGGCGGCTACCTGCCCAACGAGCGCAAGGAGATCGAGCGCGGCCTTCGCGATGGGCGGGTGCGAGGCGTGGTCGCTACCAATGCACTCGAGCTGGGGATCGACATCGGTGGCCTGGACGCCGCCATCAGCATCGGCTATCCGGGCACCATCGCCTCGACCTGGCAGCAGATGGGCCGGGCCGGCCGGCGGGTGAGCACCAGCCTCTCGGCGCTCATCTGCTCCTCCGCACCGATCGACCAGTTCCTGGCGGCCCACCCCGAGTACCTGTTCGACACTTCGCCGGAGCACGGCCTCATCAACCCTGACAACCTCCACGTGCTCCTCAACCACCTGCGGGCGTCGAGCTTCGAGCTGCCGGTCCCCGCCGCCGAGCGGTTTGGGGTCGAAGAGACGCCGGCGCTCCTCGACGTCCTGGAGGAGGACGGATACCTGCGGCGGGCCGAGGACGATCGGTACTACTGGAGTCACGAGAACTTCCCCGCCAGCTCCTTCTCGCTGCGCAGCGGGGCTCCGGAGAACGTCGTCATCGTCGACACGTCGGGCGACCGGCACCGCGTCCTCGGCGAGGTGGACCTCTTCGCGGCGCCGCTGCTCGTGCACGAGAAGGCGATCTACATCCACGAGGGCGTGCAGTTCCACGTCGATCGCCTGGACTGGGACGAGCGCAAGGCATACGTCACGCGCACCGACGTCGACTACTACACCGATGCCGACCTGGGCATCACGCTCAAGGTGCTCGAGGTCTTCGAGGAGGCCGATCAGCCTCCCGCCGGCAAGCGACAGCGCGGCGAGGTGATGGTCGCCTGGCAGGTGACCATGTTCAAGAAGATCAAGTACCACACCCATGAGAACGTCGGGTGGGGCTCGATCAGCATCCCCGAGCAGGAGATGCACACCACCGCCTGCTGGCTCGTCCCGCCGGCCGAGCTGGTGAA
>DATCQR010000078.1:0-5142 GCA_036569405.1 Candidatus Limnocylindria bacterium | reverse complement strand
ACCTCTTCCTGGTCGGCACGCTGTCCGCGCTGGCGATGCTGATCCCCTTCTTCGGCCCGCCGCTGGCCCTCATTCCGCCGATCGCGGCAGCCTGGATCTACACACCGGACACCTTCATCTTTTCGGCGATCATCCTCATCGGCGTCCAGACGATCCTGGTCAACTGGCTGCAGCCGCGCCTCATGCAGGGCGCGCTCGGGATGCACCCGATCCTCGTGCTGGTCGGCCTGCTGGTCGGCGCCCAGGTGGCCGGGGTTTGGGGCGCGCTCTTCGGCATCCCCGTCATCGCGGTGCTGAATGTCTTCCTGAATCTCGCCCTGTGGAGCGAGCTGCCGAACGCCGCTCTGCCCGAGGCCGAGCGGCTGAGCGACGTCGACGAGGGGACGATGGTCAAGGTCGACAAGGCGCAGGTCTCCGACGAGACGCATCCGCACATCCACGTCCACCGCAGCGTGCGGGCCGACGGCGAAGAGCAGGTGGACATCACCGTCGACGAGGAAGAGGGCGAGGAGCGCTAGACCTCGCGCAGGGCCAGGTGGCGACGCCCGTTGGTCGTCCGCGCCTCGTCGACCCAAACCCCGAACACGCGCCGCACAAGGTCTGGGCTCAACACCTCGGCTGGCGGCCCATCCGCCACCACGCGCCCCTCGTCGAGGATCGCCACGCGCGGGGCGAAGGCAGCGGCCAGGTTCAGGTCATGCAGCACGGCCAGTACGGTCAGTCCGCGCTGGCCGCGCAGTCGCCGAATCGCGCCGAGCAGGGCGACCTGGTGGGCCAGGTCGAGGTGCAGCGTCGGCTCGTCGAGCAGAAGCAGGTCCGGCTCCTGCGCCAGGGCCATCGCCACCAGCAGCCGCTGACGCTCCCCGCCGGAGAGCTCTTCGGCCGGGCGGTCGGCCAGATCGGCGGCATCGGCATCCAGGAGGGCGCGCGCGATGGCCCGCTCGTCCTCAGCGGTGGAGGCGAAGAGTCGCCGCGCGTGCGGTGCGCGCCCCATCGCCACCAGCTCCGCCACCCGAAAGCCCGATGGCAGGTCCACCTGCTGCGGCAGGACCGCGACGCGCTGGGCGAGCGCCTGTCGACGCCAATCGCCGACCGATCTGCCTTCGAACATGACGGTCCCGCGATCGGGGACGAGGGTGCCAGCGAATGTCCGCAGGAGGGTGGTCTTGCCGCTGCCGTTGGTGCCCAATAGGGCGACCAGCTCCCCGCGAGCAAGCGTCAGGTTCACGCCGCGCAGGACCTCCCGTCGCTCGCCGCCGGGCAGCGGAAATCCAACCACCAGGTCGCGAGCCACCACCAGCGCCTCGGTTGCGACCGTCATGCCGTCGCCACCCTGCTCAGGTCGCGTGATCGACGCAGCAGCCAGATGAAGAACGGTGCGCCGAGGAGGGCGGTGACGATCCCCACCGGGATCCCGCCCGCCAGCCGCGCGCCGAGGTCCGCCAGCGCCAGCAATGCCGCGCCATACACGATGCTCGCCGGCAACAAGAGCCGATGATCCGGGCCGGTCGCCAGGCGCAGGAGGTGCGGGACCACCAGGCCAACGAAGCCGATCGTGCCCGAGATCGCCACCGCCGCCGACGTGGCCAGCGTGGCCAGCATCGTGAGCACCAGCTTCTCGCGCTCCACCGCGACCCCCAGGTGCCCCGCCTGGTCGTCGCCCAGCAGCAGGAGGTTGAGCCGGCGCCACCGAACGAGCAGCAAGGCGAAGCTGATGGCCATCAGCGGCACCGCGAAGGCGAGGCCCTGCCAGGTGGCGCCCGCCAGCGATCCCATCAGCCAGCCGAAGATGGCCCCCAGCGCGCGTCCCGACACGAACATCAAGAGCGCGACCCCGGCCGCCAGCACCGATGAGACGGCATACCCGGTCAGCAACAGGGTCACCACCGGCACCCGACCGTTGCCGCGTGCCACGGCGTACACCAGCAGCACGGTGCCGATCCCGCCGGCGAAGGCCAGGGCCTGCACCATCCCGAGCCCGAGCCAGGCCGTCCCGGCGCCAAGCGCGAGGGCAGGCATCAGCACGGGAGCCAGGATCCCGATGATCGCCCCGAGAGACGCGCCGGCGGCGGTGCCGATGATGTAGGGATCCGCCATCGGGTTGCGCAGCAGGGCCTGGAAGACCGTCCCTGCCATGGCCAGCCCACCCCCGACCAGCATCGCCGTCAAGACGCGTGGGAGGCGCAGCTCGAAGATGATCGTCTCAGCTGCCGGGCTCCAGGTCTCGGGGATCGGCAATGCCAGCAGGCGCCGACCGAGGATCGCTGCCGTGTCGCCGGGCCCGACCCCCACGCTGCCGACCGCCACCGCCGCCAGCAGGGTGACCAGCAGCAGGACGCCACCGCCACCAAGCACCAGCCCCGCCCGTGTCAGCGACGGGCGGGTGACGTAGCGGGGGCTGGTGGTGGCAGCTGCGCGCATCTGCGGATCGGCTAGCTGAACAGCTCGGGATGGATGGCGTGCGCCAGTGCCTCGAGTCCATCGATGATCCGCGGGCCAGGACGCGTGATGACCGGGTCCTCGGCCATGACCACGATGTGGCCGTCGATGACGGCGGTCATCCCCTTCCAGCCGTCACGGGCGGCCACGCTCGCGGGGGTGATGGACTCATCGTATGCCGCGTCGCCGAGCAGGATCAGCTGCGGGTCGGCGGCCACGAGGTCCTCGAGCTGGATCGCGGTCGAGCGCGGATCCCCGGTGATCGGGTCACCGCCGGCGATCGAGATGAGCGAGCTGAGGAATGAGTCCGCGCCGGCGGTGTAGATCGTGCCCTGAAAGACGCCGACCTCGTAGAAGGTGCGCGGCTTCTCCGCCGACGCGACGGCATCGGCCACTGCCTGTGCGCGGGTGCGCATGCCGTCCACCACGTCGACCGCCTCGGTGGAGGCGTCGATGGCACGACCGACCAGCTCGATATCGGCATACAGCTCGTCGAGGGACTCGGGGTAGAGGACCAGGACGGGGTAGCCGAGATCGGCGAGCTGGGTGATCACGCTGCTGGGCGTCAGCTCGTTGCCCGCGGCCAGGATCAGCTGCGGATTGGCATCCACGACCTTCTCGACATCGACCTGCGCCCCGATCACGACCTTTGCCACGTCGCTGACCTCGGCCGGATAGTCGTCGAAGTCGGTCACCCCCACCAGACGGTCACAGGCCCCAAGGGCACACACGATCTCGGTGTTCGAGGGTGCGAGGCTGACGATCCGGCGCGGCAGCCCGGGAAGATTGACGGAGCGTCCCGCGTCATCGGTCAGGGAGACCGGATAGGCCGGTGCCGAGGCGGCCACGGTTCCCGCGGCACTGGGTGAGGTGCTTGCCGCCGGCGCGCAGGCAGCCAGGCACATGGCCAGGATCGAAAGGATGAGGAGAAGCCGAAGACGGAGAGTCATGCTGATGCCGTACCCTTTCACACGAGGGGACTGGACATCGCGCCTGGGCTGGCGACCTGACTCCCGTCCTCGCGCGCCCGGTGGGGCGGCGCGGGGCGGATACAGTAGCGGGACTGTGCCGGCATCTCACCGGCTTCTCCATTGACCCGTGGTCCTTGCGGCCACGGCACCCGACGCGGTCTTCAGTTGGTAACCCCGGGATGCTATCAGAAGGTCGATGCCGTGGGCAGGCGCGATTGCCTTGATGTCGTCAAATCGCAAGTGGACTGGCGTTAGGCGCGATGGGCGAGGCGCAGCTGCCGTCCACGAGGCACTGTTGAGCGTGCGGGAATGCCTTGACAAGCGTGGCTGGGCGCCGGAACTCGCCTAAGAGCAGCGAGGTTGCGATTTGACGAGATAGGCGGAGCAGTTACCGGGCGTCCGCCCGCGGACCGGGGCTGGACCCTAGGCCAGGGCGGCAGCCTCGCTCCGACCGTAGAGTGGCGTGTCCTTGGCCGCGTCGGAGAGCATCGGGTCGAGCATCTTCTGGACGGCCAGGGTATGCGAGCAGCCGCCGGCGGACTCGAACAGGTGGCAATCGCAGTGCCATGTATCGGCATCGAGCGAGACAGTGTGCGTCCCGTTGTCGCCGGAGAAGCTGGCGGTCAACCGCTCTACCTTCACCCGGTCCGGCTCGTGCGCGTAGCGCATCGCCTTTTCGACCTTGCCGATCATGCTCGAATGCACCGTCGCATGCCCTCCCGGCGCCGGCATCCGGCGCCGTTACTATCGGCGCCCGTCAGTCGGTCGACCGAGCGAGCCGCTGCTTCAACATTGCCAAGAGTGTAACCGGGGTCGGGTCGGTCTGGTACAGGATTGCGAGATACACGCTCACCAGGTCGCCGAATGCGACGCCGCTCAGCACCCGCGCCAGGGGCGACGGCCCTTCGGCCCAGACGACGCTTCGGTTGGTCGCCCGCTCGCCCAGCAGCTCGTTGACAACGCCGTAGCGGGCGGTGATCTCCGGCGGCTCGGTCGGGTCGCGAAGCTCGATCACGTACAGCGCATCGGACAGCTCTCTCGGGTTCAAGCTCCCCTCGATCGCGTTGTGGTTCGCCTCCGGCATCGGCTCGAAGGCCGCCCAAGCCTTGGCGTTCTCGTTCATCTGCGTCTTCCAGCGGTGCGCGACGGGGGCCATCCGCCCGGCACCGTAGATGATCGGGATCCGGCCGAAGATCGACCAGGCCAGCTGCTTGGCCGGGCTGGCGTCGGTCTCGACCGAGGGGGCATTTCGCTCGAGCAGCGCCTCGAGGGTCTCCACGGCGGGTCCCAGAGGGTCTGGATCGACGAGAAGGCCGGCGCGCGCGAGCAGCTCGTGCATGAGGCCGATGCCGAAGCCGATCGCGGCGCGCGGCTGGCCCGGGCTCTCGTAGCGGAGGTACGGGGTGCCGTCGGCGGCCGCGGCCTCTCCGAGCGCCCCACCGGTGCTGATGACGACCAGCGGGAGGCCACGACGGCGCGCCTCCTCCGCCCCCGAGACCGTCTCAACCGTCTCGCCCGAATGGCTGGCCGCGATCACCAGCGTCCGCTCGCCGGCCCAGGCCGGCAGGCCGTAGTCGCGATGCACTGCCAGCGGCACCCGGAGCCGCTCGCCGGCGATCCCCTCCACCAGCTCTGCGCCGATCGCCGAGCCGCCCATCGCCAGGACGCAGATACCGTCAACCTCGGTGTGCGATGTCGGCAGCTTGACCGCCGCGGCGACCCTGCGCGCAAG
>DATCQR010000077.1:0-12189 GCA_036569405.1 Candidatus Limnocylindria bacterium | reverse complement strand
GTGACTACACATTCCACCTGACCGGGGCGATCCACGGGGATCCGGTCGACATCACCGTGACCTCGTCCGCCGAGACGTTCGACACGGTGCGCGGGACTGCCGAGATCCAGTTCCCCGCGAAGGTGCCGAGCCTGACCGAGGTGGTGACCCGCCTTGCCCGCATCGACGCGCGGCTGGCGAGTGCCGACGATGCCCAGGCGGCAGCGGACAGGGCGCTCTTGGTGGGCGCCGGACTCGGCCTGCTGGGCGTGATCGTCGGGGCAGTGGCGCTCTTGGTGGCGAGGCGCGGCGCACGGGACGCCAAGGTCTAGCCATGATCCGGACCACGCGCTCGGTCGCATTCCTGGCGCTCGTCCTGGTCGGGGCCCTGGGGCTCCCCCATGCCGTGCTGGCACACGCCCTGCTGATCTCCTCGACCCCGGCGGCCGGCGCAACGCTCAGCGAGCCACCAACCGAGGTCGTGCTCACCTTCGGGGAGGCGCCCGACCCCAGGCTGACCACGGTGAGGGTGCTCGATGTCTCGGGCCAGGATCAGGTGGACGGAGCGGTCGTGCCGGTGGCGGGGGAGCCGGATCAGTTGAAGGTGCGCCTCAAGCCACTCGGCGATGGCGTCTTCACCGTGGCGTGGCGCACCGTCTCGGCGGTGGACGGCCACCTCGCCGCGGGGTCGTTCGCGTTCGGGGTCGGCACGCCTCCGCCCGCGCCTTCAGGGGAGACTGGCGGGGGATCGGTCGTGGCCGTCTCCCCGGCCGCGACGGTCAGCCGCTGGCTCTTCTTCGTGGGGCTGATCGCCCTCTTCGGCGTGGGGTTCCTGGGATTCGCCATCGAACCGCATCTGCCACGTTCCGTTGTGGGAATGGCTGGGATGGCCTGGGTCGTGTTCCTGATCGGGACCCTCGGGGTGATCAGCGTTCAGTGGCAGGACGCTTCGGTGGACTTCCGGACCTTCATCGGCAGCTCGGTCGGCACCGGCGCCGTCGAACGCCTGGCAGCCGCCCTGGTCGCTGGGATCTTCGTTGGTGGACTGTCGCTTCGCTCTGGTGCCCGCCGGTCGCGTTTCGGCCTCGTCGCCGCGGTGGCCGCGGCCACGATGCTCGTGGACGTCCTGAACGGCCACGCGGCCAGCGGACCCTCGTGGTGGCTGCAGGTGGGTGTGCAATGGGTGCACATCGGCGCAGTGGGGATCTGGGTCGGCGGGCTCGCGGCGCTGCTGGTCGCGGTGCGGGGCCTTCCGACCGAGGAGAAGGCCAGGTCGGTTCGGATCTTCTCGACCTGGGCCGGCCTCGGCCTTGGTGCGGTCATCGGCACGGGATTCCTGCGCGCACTGTCCGAGGTGCAGACCATCGGCGCTCTCTTCGGGACCTCCTTCGGGATCGTGGTGATCCTCAAGACCGTTGGGCTCGGCTTCCTGGCGCTGCTCGGCGCGACGAATCGGTTCTTCAACGTCCCCGCAGCCGCGCGCTCGCTGCGTGGGCTCCGCCGGGTCGGATCGGTCGAGCTGGCGATCGGTGCAGGCGTCCTGGCCGCGACCGCCGTCCTCGCCAACCTGGCCCCTCCCTCCGCGCTCGGCACCATCCCTGAACCAGCGCAGCTCCCGATGGCGGCCGTTGGCAGCGACTTCGGCACCAGCGTCAAGCTCAGCCTCCTCGTCCAGCCGGGCGCCCCAGGCTTCAACCAGTTCTCCGCGACGGCGACGGACTACGACGCCGGCTCCCCTCTTGCCGCAACCAGCGTCGCCCTTCGATTCCAGCTCGCCTCGCGTTCGGGAGTCGGCGCATCGACCCTCGACCTGCCAGAGACCGATTCCGGCCGCTTCAGCGCCCGCGGTGGGAACCTCTCGCTTGACGGCATCTGGAACATCACCGCGACGGTGGTGGGGCCTGCCGGGTCCGTCGAGGTGCCTCTCGTAGTGGCGACGCGGGTCGGCGCACAGCCCGTCGACGTGAATGCCACGCCGGGCGTGCCGACCATCTACACCGTGCACCTTCCCGACCATTCCACGGTCCAGGTCTACCTCGACCCCGGCGGGGCAGGTTCCAATGCGCTCCACGTGACCTTCTTCGATCCCCAGGGGAATGAGCTCCCGGTCCCGAGTGCGACGATCGCCGTCACCCCGGACGGTGCCGCCGGTTCCGTCATCTCTCCGCGCCTGCTCGAGCCAGGTCATTTCACGGCCGAGCTGGCCGTGCCGGCCGGGCCCCTCAGCATCGACATCATCGGCCAGGTGCCCGGCGGCGAACCCCTGCACGCCCACCTCGAGTTCAAGGTCGAGCCATGAGGGGTAACCGGGCAACCCTCGCCGTCACGGTCATCGCACTGGTGCTCGCCTCGTGCGGCGGGCAGCCGTCTGCCAGCCCGAGCGTCGTCCGGCCGTCGTCGCCCGCGGTCATCACCATCGTCGAACCGACGGCCGGCCAGACCGTGAGCGGCACGAGCGTCCACGTCGTGCTCTCCCTCACCGGTGCCAAGATCGTCCCTCAGACCACGACCAAGATCCGACCTGACGAGGGTCACGTCCATCTGTTCGTCGACAACGTGTTGGTGTCGATGAACTACGGCCTGGAGCAGGACCTCACGGTCCACCCGGGGACGTACGTCCTGACCGCCGAGTTCGTGGCGGCCGACCACGCCCCGTTCAGCCCGCGGGTGGTGACGCCCCAGACGATCTTCTCGGTGCGCTAGGTGGCGGACAGAGCCGGTGGCGGGAGGGTTCTGTTGGCCGGGTTGGTGATGATGGCCACGGCGCAGGCCGTCCGACCGGTCCAGCTTCCGCTCTTCGACGGGGTGGTGGTCGTCGACCCATATCGGTATCTCAGTCCTCCACCCGGTGGTGAAGGGTCGCCAACGCCGGCGAGGGCAACGCTGCCGATTGCGGCCGGCAAGAGCCCCAGCTTCGCGGTCTACACGTCCGAGACCCCGCCCCAGGCAGAGCTGCTGGCCAAGGGTGGCGAGCTCGCCCTCGGCTCGGGGGCCACATCGGTGACAGTGACGATCGACCCGATCGCGCCACCGGCGGGTGCGTCGCGGGACGCGATCGCGGGGAACGTCTATCGCTTCGCGGTCATGGACCAGTCCGGCGCTGCCCTGGGCCTCGCCGCGGGTCAGACGATCACCCTCGCAGTGCGCGGGCCGCCCGGCACCGCGGTGGACGCAACCATTGCGCGCTTCAGCGACGGAGCCTGGCAGCCGGTCAAGACCGCGCCGTCGGGACTCCAGGACCTGTTCCTCACCAACGCGGAGGCCTTCGGCGACTATGCCGTCGTTGGTCAGGTGGCCCCCAGCGCGAACGGCCTCGACCCCAAGCTACTGCTCTGGGGCCTCGTCGCGGCCGGGCTGATCGTGCTCGTCGCCTGGCGATTCGGCGGAAGGTCGAGCCCCCTCGTACAGTCGAACCTCCCGGCCGGACGTCGTTCCCCTCGCAAGAAGCGCGACAAGACCTGAAGACAGTCATGGAGGACCGATGAGCCGCCTTCCACGCTCCCTGATCCTGAGCCTCTGCCTCGTGGTGGTCGGCTGCAGCGCAGGCACATCCAAGCCGTCAGCTCCTGCTGGCGAGCCGATCCGGATCGGGGCCGTCTTCCCGCTCGGTGGGACCGCGGCCGGCCTGGCAGGCTATGAGCTGCGAGGAGTTCAGATCGCGGCCGACCTGGTCAACGCCGACGGTGGGATCGGCGGACGGCGGGTCCAGCTCGAGGTGCACGACCTGAGAAGCCGTGCCGATGCGCCGGCGGTCATGGCCTCGCTGCGAAAGGAGGGGATCCAGGCCGTCATCGGTGCATATGGATCGGACCTGTCGATCGCGGCGAGCCAGGCGGCCGACGCGGCGGGCCTCGTCTACTGGGAGGCTGGTGCCGTGGCTGATCGCCTGACGGGGCGCGGGCTCCCGATGGTCTTCAGGGTCGGCGCGGCGGGGAGCAACCTCGGCTCCAACTCGGCGACCTTCGCGGCGACCGAGCTGGCGTCTCGGCTTGGCCGCGTGACGGCGCAGCTGCGTGTCGCGATTGTTGCCGCGGATGACGCCTATGCGACGTCCGTCGCGGATGCCGCAGCCGCGACATCGGCCTCCTTTGAGATGCCGGTCGTGGCTCGCGCCACCTACAGCCTGGTGATCCCCGACTGGACCGGCCTGATGGCAGAGCTGACGCAGGCGCGGCCCGACGTGATCATCCTCGCCTCGCACATCCCCGACGGGATCGCATTCCGCCGGGCGATGCTGGCCTCGGGTCTCAAGGTGGGGGCGCTGATCGGCTCGACCATGGCCGAATGCGACCCGGACTTCGCCGGTGAGCTGGGCGAGGACGCGATCGGGATCTTCGCCTCGGATCGCCCGACGGGCGGCTTCCAGCCAGATGCCCTCGCCGGGGCCGCGCACACCGTCTACGACCGATTCGCCGCGGCCTGGGGATCGCCGCACATCGACGAGGGGGACTACGGCGGCGGCTCGCACTACGGGGACGCGGAATACACGATCTCGGGCCCCGCCGAGTCCGCGACCGCCGCCGCAACCGAAGAGGCGCTCTCCGGCTTCACGGCGGCCTGGGCGCTCTTCCACGACGTGCTGCCGGCAGCGGCCGCTGCTGGAGATCTGCACGCCGCCGCGATCGCGAGGGCGGCCACGCGGATCGACCTTCCCAGCGGATCCCTTCCGAACGGCGCCGGTCTCCATTTCTCGAGCGACCCGTCGAGCCTCGGCCAGAACGAACGAGCGGCTGCGGTGATTTGGCAATGGCAGGCGGTCAGCACCTACGCTTTCGTGTGGCCGGCCACCTTCTCAACCGGGCCGATCGGCTTCGTACCCCTGCCATGACCGCGGTCGCGCGACCCGCGGCCGGCCGCTACGCCGCGACGGTCCTATGGCTGCTGGCGGGGCTGGCGGCCGCGTCCCTGGCCCGGGCCGCCCTGAACGGACATTCCGCTGCGAGCGCATTCGCCGCGGGCGCGGCGTTCGGCGCAGCGCTGGTCACCATGGGTGCCGCCGCCGGCTGGCGCTTCGCTCGACCCACGGCTGCCTCGCTCCTTGCCGGCGTGCTCGGTGGCGCAGTGCTCATCGCCCTGCCACGGCTGGCGGATCCTCTGATGCCGGCGATCATCGGGATGCGCCCGGAGCCGTTTGCGGGATGGCTCCTTGTCACGACTGTCGTGGTCACCGGCGAGGAGGTGCTCCTGCGGGGGGCGCTGTTCGGGGCACTCGAGCGCTCCGCGGGTCCTGTGGCGGCGGTCGCGGTCACGAGCCTCGCCTTTGCCCTGATGCACGTCCCCCTCTACGGCTGGCAGGTTGTCCCGCTCGATCTCGGCGTAGGAGTGTGGCTGGGCGGCCTGCGGCTGGCGACCGGTGGCGTCGCGGCGCCGGCCATGGCCCATTGGCTTGCCGACCTCAGCACCTGGTGGGTCTGATGCGCACCCGATGGCGGCTGCCGGCCGGCGTGCTCCTGATCGGGCTTGGCCTGACCTCGATCGCCGCAACGGTTTCGCCTTTGCGCACGGCGCCACTCTTCGACGGAGTGTTCATCGAGGACCCCTTTCGATGGGTCGATCCGCCGCCCGGAGCCAAGGGTGATCCCACCTCGGCCCAGGCCGACCAGCCGGTGGTCGATGGCGCCGTTCCGCTCCTTGCCGTTTCCACCGATGAGGTGCCCCCGCAGGCCCAGATCATCGCCCAGGCCGATGCGTTCGCCATCGCGGCCGGAACGGAGAGCGTGAAGGTGTCGATCGTGCCATCGGCCGCGAACGACCCCGCCATTGCCGGCAATGTCTACCGCTTCAGCGTGACCGATGCGCTGGGAGCACCACTCGAGATACGACCCGAGGCGAAGGTCACGATCGTGGTTCGCGCCTCCCAGCCAAACCTGGTCGCACAGATCGCTCGCTTCGATGGAACGGACTGGGTGGCGCTCCCCACCGAATTTGGAGGCCTGCCCGACCTGTTCGCGGCGAACATCACCCAGCTCGGAGACTTCGCGGTGGTGGTCACCGGTCCATCCCCCAGCGGATCCGTCAGGGCGTCGGGCGCGAGCTCCGCCTCAGCTGCGCCATCGGGTGGCGGCGGCGACGGGCCGAGCGCCGAGGGACTCCCCGTGTCGCTGATCCTCGTGCTGGTGATCGCGGCGGTGGGCGGTGGCCTGGCATGGGGGCTCCTCGGCAACCGCGAGCGCAGCTGAGCCCCGAGTCGATCTACGCGCCATGCTCGTGCCCCGGCGGCGGATCGACCGCGGGCGAGACGCCAGCATGCTGCGGATGACGGCGCAGGCGGTGACCAAGCAACCCGTGGGTCGGGCTTGCCACGAACACGACAACAAATAGTGCGGTTGCGAGCAGCACGATCGTGCCGCCGGACGCGGTCCCCAGGTGGAAGGAGATGTAGTAGCCGGCCACGCCCACGACCGCTCCGAGGAGTGATCCGAGCGCGAGCATCGGCACGAATCGGTCCACGAGCAGGCGCGCGGTCGCCGCAGGGGTGACGAGCATGGCCAGCACCAGGATGATGCCGACCGCCTGGATGCTCACCACGATCGTCACGGTCAGGATCACCAGCAGCAGCGCGTCGAGCACGAAGACCGGGTAGCCGAGCGCGGAGGCCAGGGTGCGGTCGAAGGAGACGAGCACCAGCTCCTTGTGTACCGCCGCCAGCACGACGATGATCGCAAGCCCCACCGCCGCACTGACCGCGATGTCCCCGGCCGAGACACCTTGAAGGTTGCCGATGAGGAAGCCGGTAAGGTCACCCTGGAAGGTATGGCGGGTGCTGATCAGCACGATCCCCAGTGCAAATGCGGCGGCGAAGAAGATGCCGATGGCAGTGTCCTCGCGGATCCGGCCGCCTCGTGCCACCAACGCGATGCCAAGGGCGGTGATCAGGCCCGCGACCAGCGCGCCGCCGAAGATGCTCAGCCCTGCAAGGTAGGCAAGCACGATGCCCGGGAAGACGGCATGGCTGATCGCGTCACCGATGAAGGCCAGGCGCCGCACGATGACGTACGCGCCGATCGCCCCGCAGGTCGCCCCCATCACCACCACTTCCGCAAGCGCGCGAAGGACGAAGTCGTAGCCGAGCGGATCGGTCAGCCAGCTCAACGGTCGACCGGCCCGTGATGGCCGCCTCCATGCACGTGGGTTTGGTCGCCGGCCCGCACGATCAACAGTTCGCCGCCGAATGTTTCGTGCAGGATGCTCGGCGTGAACGTCGCGGCCGGAGGTCCATAGGCGACCACACGGCGGTTCACGAAGCAGAGCTCGTCCGAGATCTCTGCTGCAGACTCCAGGTCGTGGGTGGCTTGCAGGATGGTCGCCCCGCCGTCGCGGAGCTCCTTCAGCAGGCTGACGATCAGCTGCTCGGTTGTCTGGTCCACGCCGGTCATCGGCTCGTCCAGGAGCAGGACCGATGCCTCCTGCACCAGGGCTCGCGCCAGGAACACGCGTTGCTGCTGCCCACCTGACAGCGCACCGATCTGCGTCGACCCGAGGTCGGCCAGCGCCACCCGTTCCAGCGCCTCGCGCACTGCGGCGGCGTCCTTCGCCCCGGGGATGCGCAGCCAACCCACACGCGGGTAGCGACCCATCATCACCACCTGCTCGGCGCTCACCGGGAAGCTCCAGTCGACGGCCTCACGCTGCGGGACGTACGCGAGCCGCTCTCGCTGCTCGGAGACCGGGGTGCCGTCCAGCAGCACCGTGCCGGTGGTCTGTGGGGCGAGGCCCAGGATCGCCTTGAGGAGCGTGCTCTTGCCCGAACCGTTCGGCCCGATCACCCCGACCAGGGTTCCCCGCGGAATCGCCAGGTCGACATCCTGCAGCACCACCCCGGCGCCATAGCCGGCGCTCACACCGCGAAGGACCAGCCCGGGTTGCTTGTCGCTCACGCCCGACATGATACCCAGTCTCGCCTGTGCTAGCCTCTCTTCATGGATCGAATCAGCCTGGCCGCGGCGGATCGGCTCAGCGCCGCCGGGGAGCGGGTCACTCGCCAACGGCTGCTGGTCGCCAACTCGCTTGCCGCCGCAGGCCGCCAGCTGACGGCCGAGCAGCTGTATCGCAGCCTGCGGCGACGGGAGCGCGGGATCGGTCGAGCGACCGTCTTTCGCACGCTGGAGACGCTCGTGGACGCCGGCGTTGCCCGGCGCCTGGAGCTCGACGGTCACATCTACGCGTACGTTGCGTGCCTGCCGGCCCACCACCACCACATTGCGTGCACGCGCTGTGGACGGGTCGAGGAGATCGACGAGGCCTACGTGACGCCGCTCGCAGAGCGCCTGGCGCAGGAGATGGGATTCGAGATCGACGATGCCAGGCTGGACTTCTACGGTCGCTGCGCGACGTGCCGGGCCGAAGACGCGGCAGCTCCCTGACCGTAGTGCGACGCCTCGTCGTGCTCCTGGGGCTGGCGCTGGGCGTCGGGGCGCTGAGCGCGTGCAATGGTGGGACCCCCTCGCCGAGTGACGGCCGGCTCCGGGTCGTGGCGACGACAACCCAGGTCGGTGAGGCGGCGCGAGCGGTGGGCGGTGGTGACATCTCTCTGACGGTTCTGCTGCAGCCGGGCGCCGAGGCGCACGAGTTCGAGATCACCCCACCAGCGGCAGCCGCCATCGAGAAGGCTGACCTGATCCTGGAGAGTGGCGCCGGGCTGGAGACCTGGCTGCAGGACGCGTTGGCCACGATCGGCGGCGCCGAGCGGCTGCGCGACATGAGCAGTGGGATCGCGCTCCGAGCGCCCGACGACCCGGCCGAGGCGAGCGACGTTGATCCGCACTACTGGCTGACCGCCCCCAACGCGATTCATCTCGTCGAGAACGTTCGGGACGCCTTGAGCTCCGCGCGTCCGGAACTGGCGGACGCCTTCGCGACTCGCGCCGCAGGCTACGTCGTTCGGCTGCAGGCGGCTGATGTCGAGATCCGACGGCTGATGGCCGAGATCCCGGCAGCGAGGCGAGGGATCGTCACCAACCACGACGCGCTCGGGTATTTCATGGCCGAGTACGGCCTGCGGTTCGTCGGGTCGGTATTTCCGAGCCTGGATGTCTCCGCAGAGCCGAACCCAGCGCAACTCGCAAAGCTCGCCGACACAATCCGGAGCGAGGGGGTCACAGCGATCTTCAGCGAGTCAGCCGTGAACCCCCGCCTCGCGAAGGCGATCGCGGAGGAGACGGGCGCACGGGTCGTCGACACCCCGCTCTACACCGATTCGCTTGGCCCTCCCGGGTCGGCTGGAGCGACGCTGGACGGCATGCTGTTGCACAACGCGCAGGTCATCCACGACGCCCTCGTCGGTCCATAGGGCCTGCCTCAGGCTGTCTCTGACTGGGCGCTCTCGCCCTCATCTGAGTTCGCCGATTCGTCGGTTGGCGGGCGCTCGGGCTCGTCCGGCTCCGCATTCGAAGACTCAGGCTCAGCGGCTGGTGGCTCCGGTGCCCGATCGGCTGCCTCCCGAGCCTTCAGCTCGGCGAGCAGGGCCTCACGACGAGCCTCGGCCTGTGCATGCGCATCGGCCTCTTCGCGTTCCTGCTCGCCCCTGCGTCTCATCTCGAGCGGAGTCTACGCCCGAGGCGCTGCCTCAGTAGCCCGGGGGGTTGTAGGGGGTCGCTGACGCCGTCGCGGCCTGGCTCGCCGTCGATTCGTCGACCGGCGCGATGAACCACTTGCCAGCGATCCCCTCGCCGTTCGAATCGCCCGCGGCCTTGTCGCCGCTGTAGTAGTAGAGCGGCTGACCGCCGTGCGTGATCTGCTTGCTGCCGTCATCACGGGTCGTCGTCGCGAAGGAGCCGCTGACGCCATCACCGGCACGCACCTGCGAGCCATCGCCCAGGAACGGCGCCCAGGTCTCGACGCAGCCCGCGTTGCAGGTGCTGGTGCCGCCGGTATCGGCCTTGAAGATGTACAGCGTCATGCCGCCGACTCCCGCAAGTGCGTCACCGGCGCTGGTGTGCGAGACCGTGACATCGATGCCGGCCGAGCTCGGCCCGGCGCTTCCCGCTCCTGCCGGTGGAGTGCACGCGGCGAGCAGCAGCAGGCCGGCGGCCATGATCGTGGCGAGGCGCATCGGTTCTTCTCCTGTCGCAGATTGGGGGAACGAAGTTGCCCTCTTCTCAAGGGTACGCCAGGCGTTACACCACGGGGGTCGTCCGCCAAGTGGCCTACGGTACTTTCCCGTCATCGACACGGCCCGCCGGCTGGCTACGCTCGTCCAATGCCAGTCTTCGAAAACGGATGGATCTGCCGCGAGTGCTGGTCCGCGAACCGAGAGCAGGATTCGCGCTGCTATCGCTGCCACGCCGTGCCCAAGCGCTCGGAGGCGCCGGCGGCCACGACCTTCTCGACGCCGGATGGCATGCCCAAGGAAGAGCGCAAGAGGGTATCCAGCCTGACCGGGACCCCGTCGGCGTCGACTGTCGAGCCGATCCCCACCGAGCCGGTTGTGCCGATCGCCCCCCGCGCGCCGCGTCAGCCCGTCTTGATGCCGAAGCTCCGCGCCGTGAATTCGGCCGTTGCGCATGGGATCAACCAGGGGAGGCGGCTCTTCCGAGTCGTCATCAACGCCCCGGGCGCAGGCGTCAGCAGGGTGACGACCGGCGTCCGGAGCGGGACCGAGCGCGTCACCGCTGCGGCTCGGGTCGCCGCTTCGCACAAGCGCGCCTGGCTGAGCGTGGCATGGATCATCTCCGCGTTCAGCACTGCGCTGCTGTTCTCAGTCGCGCTCCGAGCTCCAGTAGCGGCAAGTCTGCTGGTGGTGGCCAGCGTGGCGATCTTCAGCGGGTTGACGTCGGCGATCACGACCTACGCCTCGGAGCGCCAGGGTCGCTCCTCTGACAAGGTCCCGCCGCTCCTCCAGGGGCTCGACGAGGTCCACTAGGCCTCTGGGGCTGCTGCCAATATCCAGAACACCCGCCGGGCACGTGCCGGGCGGGTGTTTCCAACGGTCGCGACACCTATCTGCCGCTCAGTTGACGGTGAAGTCGATGACCATCCCCTGCGCCACGTGGCCGGCGAGGTTGCAGATGATCGCGTAGTGCCCTGCGGCCAGCGTCGCGCTGAACGTCCCCGACTTGCCAGCGGCTGTCTCCGGCACTTCGCCGACGGGGCTGAAGTCGTCCTCGACCACCACGCCATTGACCAGCGGCAGGTCCTTGGCCAGGGTATCGGTCTTCAGGATGACGAACTCATGGACCATGGTGCCGGCGTTGGTGACGTTGAAGGTCACCGGGCCTGCGGACGCCGAGCTGGCGCTCAGCGCAATTACGTACTCGGTGAGCGTCGCGGTGATCGTCGTGCCGGCCGGCGACGCGGTCGTGCCGGACGAGGACGGCGCCGCGCCTGATGGCGAGGCGGTCGCGCCGGGGGATGACGCAGTCGAGCCGCATGCCGCCAAGACGACTGCGAGCCCGATGACCGCGATCGAGGGGGCGTGGTTGATTTTCACGGGGGTTTGCCTCAGCTAACTTGGATGCCGTGGGCAAGGTGCGCCACGTGTGCATGCATCTTCGTCGTGGAGCCATGGCCGGCGGATGGGCCAAACGGCACCTTCAAGGGGGCCAACAGGCCGTCGGGACCTTGACAGAAATGGTTGCCTATGCAACTATATGGTCAGATAGTTGAGGAATCAATCAAATGACCCGAGTCATGCAACCCATTCGCCTTCTCGGCATCGCGGGCAGCCTGCGCAGCGTCTCGTTCAACCGAGCGCTGCTGCGCGCCGCCGTCGAGATGGCGCCACCGGGCGTCGAGATCACGACCTTCGACGAGCTCGGCGCGCTGCCCTTCTACGACGGCGACGTCGAGGCGGCTGGTGAGGCGGTCGGGGTGCGCCGGCTGCGCGCGGCGATCGACGCCGCCGACGGCATCCTGATCACCACTCCCGAATATAACGACGGCACCAGCGCCGTCCTCAAGAACGCCATCGACTGGGCCTCACGACCGCCACAGCGGACGCTGGCCGGCAAGACCGCGGCCGTCATGGGCGCTTCGGTGACGCCGAGCGGAGCCCGCGGCGGGATCGAATCGGTCAAGCGCTCAATGCGCCGCGCAGGCTCCGAGGTGCTCGACGAACAGGTGGCCATCGCATCGGTCGCCGACGTCTTCGATGCCGACCTGCAGCTCGCCGATCCGCTGGTTCGGGCCGAGGTGGCTGGCCTGGTGGCAACGCTCGCTGCGCGGGCCCGCGCAGCATCCGAGGAGAGGCTCGCCGCCTAACCGGTTGCGAGG
>DATCQR010000076.1:0-8552 GCA_036569405.1 Candidatus Limnocylindria bacterium | reverse complement strand
CATCGGGCTGTCGGCGAGATTGGTGAGTGACTGTTCGATCGTCAGCGCCGCGTCGGCGATCGTGACGCGCAGCGAGCAGCGGTACCGCCATGGCCAGCCGTCACCGCCCGCGATGATTTCAAGGGAATCGTCCGACTGAACATCCCATGGCGCGTCGTAGACCTGTCCGTGGATCGCGGTGCCATCGGGGAAGTTGGACGGCAGGCTGACCGTCTTGCCGTTGATGTCGACGGGCTCTGCTGCGATGCGGTTGCACCACGGCGCCATCAGGTAGGCGCCCCAGCGGAAGGGGTCGCGGACATGCTCTGTCGGATCGTCTGGCGTGCGCAGCAGATCGTGACCGAAGGCCCGCAGCCGGTGCAGCCTTGCCCCCACCGCCGGCAGCAGCTCGACCTGGATCGGCCCGTCCGCGATGGTGAGCAGAGCGTCAGGCGACAAGGGTCATCCCGCAATCCGGGCGAAGCAGGCCAATGATCAGCCTCCTCCCGCTGGGCTCCAGGGCTGGACGGCCGATGCGCCGCGCTCGACGATTGCGGGCGAGTCAGCCTGGGCGTGGAGCCAGGGACCCTGCTCTCCATCGGGCCATAGGACGCGCACCTCGGCACTGGTCGCGGGGCCCAACCCGACGTGGAGCCAGCCGAGCTCGCCGCTGAGGTGCCCACCTCCGATCGTCAGCTCATGCCTGACGGTGACATCGCCGATGCGCACATCCACCCAGGCGCCGATCGCGTCACGGTTCGGGCCGGGTTGTCGGATGTCCAGCATGAGCCAGTGGCCCATCGCCGAGGGCGCGTCGGCCGTGCCGTCGCCGACGTTCCTCCACACGACCGTATCGGCTCCGTAGTTGACCTCGACCAGGTCGAGCAGGCCGTCGAGATTGAGGTCGGCCAGCGCAGCGCCGCGTCCGCGCTCGAATCGAAGGATGCCGGCTCGGTCAGCCGCCTGGACGAAGGTCCCGTCCGGCTGGCCGAGGAACAGGTCGCTCGGGTCGCGCATGGCGTAGTCCGCCTGTGCGCCGACGTTGCCCTTCGATACGAAGAGGTCCATGAACCCGTCGTTGTTGACATCCGCAAACTCGGGGTGCCATGCCGTCGAAGGCAGGCTGGTATCTCCGGCGAACGGCCGCGTCGAGGTCACGCCGCGCCGCAGTGCGATGTCACGGAAGGCGGGCTGGGAGCTGCCGGCGGTGAGGGTCTGGAGCTTGTTGTCCTGCTGGCTGGTGAGGTACACCTCGGGCAGGCCGTCCCCGGTCAGGTCTTGGCTGGCGATCCCCATGCCATAGATCTGCAGCGACGCCCATCCATCGTCGGCTGAATAGAGACCCGGCGTCGTGCCCGGCGTCATGCGCCAGAGCTGCTCCGAGCCATCGGTGTAGTACTGGCGATCGTTCGAAACCCGCAGGTCGCGCCTGCTCGAGCCGTCCCATGAGCTGAAGAGCATGGACAGCGAGCAGTAGCCAGGAGCGAGGGGCGCCGCGGTCCCGTAGCCGGATCCACCCGGATTCGGGCGCAGCAGATCGCCCTCATCGCAGGTAAAGGTGGTATCCCCGTGGCTGTCGACCTTCAGATAGTGTCCGATGGCCAGGGTCGGCAACGAGGCATCTCCCTCCCATGTCGCGCTGAACGCCGTGGTGTACCCGTCAACGCCCGAGAACCCGAGCATCTCGTTCGCCCGTTCGAAGGTGCAGTCGCCGTGGCCACGCAGCAGCACGTTCTCCCCGATCCGCAGGATGGCCAGGTCAACCTCGCCGTCGCCGTCGACGTCGAGCGGGTACGCGCCGTTGACCATGGGCAGGTCAGTGATCGACGACGCGACGCGATCGAACCGGAGCGCTCCGCCGACAGTGGACCGGTTCCGGAAGAGCGACGCCGGCCCCTCGCCGCCGCCGAGATACAGGTCCGGCAGGCCATCACCGTTGCAGTCGAAGACTGCTACGCCGCCGCCGACCTGATACGTCTCGGGGCCGTCGAAGCGCTGGGACACGCCGGAGGCAGCCGTCTCGTCGATGAACTGCGGCGGCCCTGCCGCGTCAGTTGGCGTGGGGGTGCGAAGGAGCAGGACAGCCGCGCCGGCGATGGCCGCGAACGCCAGCAGCGCGACCAGGAGGCCAATGCGACCCCGCGTCACGCCGGAGCGGTCACTGGATCGCGGTCCCGGTGTAATAGCGCTCCGCCTGTGCCCAGGCGTCCTTGCCGCATTGCGAGCCGAGCATGCGCCCCGTGAAATCATCGGCCTGGATGTGGATGCCACCCCAGAGCCGCGACTGGCCGGCCTGGTCAGCGGCGTCGTAGTAGGTCGCCCACTCCAGGCCGATATCCGTGGTGGGGCCCTTCTCGAACTTGAGGGAGGCGGCCTTGATGGTGTACCCGCTGACCCCGCCGGGGAAGTACTCAGTGCCGGTGTAGGCGGTCAGCACCTCGGCCGCCGCGCGGCTGAAGGCGCTGTGGCCCGACGCGTAGCCGGGGAAGGAAGGGGTCACGAATGTTGGTAGCTGGTATGGGATCCATCGCGTGGCCAGGATCCATGCGGCGCCGCCCACCTCGGTCTTCGGATCGGCCGGGTTGCCCGCCCACGCATAGACCGCCACGGCACCCTCGTGCCCGGAGAGAGCCGCATGGCGCTCTCCGGGGGCCGTCGTCCCCGCTGTGATCAGCTCGATGAGCCCGGGCACCAGCGGCAGCCCCTCCGGGTCGTACGAGGACAGGCTCGGGTCGCTCGACTGGCCAAGGCCGCCCATATAGCGGATGAGCGAGATCGGCCGGCTCGAGTCGTAGTGGCCCTTCAGGCCCCAGGCCGCAATTGCTGCGTCGTGCACGGCGCCATTGAGGGCGAGGTAGAGCTTCACGTCCCATTGCAGCCGGCCGACCCGCGGCCCCGTGCCCCCGAGCCGCAGGTTCGGCGCCAGCTCATCCGAGACGAGATTGGCAATGACGTTCCAATGGCCGGGCGGTGTCTCGGACTTCGGGCCGTCCGCCCAGAACTCGGCCATCACGCGACCGAAGTCCGCACGCTTGACGACGTCCGACGCATAAGGCTGCCCGGTCGCTGGGTTGGCAGCGTGGCCGTGCCCGTCATTCGAGCCGAGCGTGTTGCCTCCGCGAGCACCGGGCGAGATGTCGATCGTGGCATCGTTGGCGGGATCGAGCTCGCTGCTGTCGCGGATGAGCTCCACGAGCTGTGCCTTCAGCTCTGAGTCGGTGGCCGGGTCGCCGAGCAGTGGCGGCGGCCCTGGGTCGATCGGGACGCCGTTCGGGCCGGCCGAGGCGAGCGCGAAGCTAGTGACGCGCCCCCAATGCGTCCCGATCGCCACTTGCACCCCATTGGTCACGGGGATCCCATTCTGGGAGATCATGTGCTCGATCTGGAGGGGCTGCCATCGGTTCGGGTCGATCATTGTTGCCCCGGTCCCGCCCACCACCAGGGGCGCATTGACCGGCTCGTAGTTAGGGTCGGCGTACGCGCCGGCCTGGTTCGACCCGTCGAGGAGGCCAGCCGCGAGGACCGTCTTGGCGATCCGGTTCCCAATGGTGGCCGGCGTATCCCCCGTGGTGTTCGTGACATCGAGCGGATAGCAGAGCGCATCCATGACGTCCGCGAACTCGGAGAGTGAGTCGGACCCGCCGACTGCCTTGATGAAGCGAGCCGAAAGAACGCGATAGGCGGCGTAGCTGATCGCCTCGTTGCGCGCCGCCGCGACGTCCGATGCGGTGTGCTTCTCCCTGAAGAAGACGCCATCGGCGACAGGGTCATAGACGGCCCAGGCGTCCCACATGGCCGCTGCCAGGTGGTACAGGTTGCGAGCATGAACCGGAGGATTAGGGAGGGAGCGGCGGATGGCATCGAGCAGCGCCTCGTCCCAGCGTCGGGCCACCGACCACTCGGGATGGACGGCCACGGTCGGGCAGGTCGTCTGCTTCTCCCAGGGCCGCAGCACGGCCAGGAGTCCACCACCGACGATCGCCAGCGAAACGACCAGGGCGGCGATGATCCGGAGCTGACGAGATTGCATCGGCGTTCGTCCCCTGTCTGGTGCTAGGAGGGACCGGTCGCGCGGGGATCAGCCGCGAGGAGGCGCTCGATGACTCGCAGGTTGGCGATGGCATCGGCCGGGGAGACGGGGGTCGGGCCGCCGTCGAGCACCGCCGTCGCGAAGCGCTCGGCCTCGACGGTGTACGGATCGGCGGTCTCGAACGTGATCGTCTCGGTATGCGGAGCGACCGGCGGATCGCCGCCCATCGTCAGGTACACCTCGGTCGGTCGATCTGGAGGGATGTTGAAAGGGATCCCGATCGAGATGCGGCCCTGGGTCCCGTAGATATGCACGCGCTGGTCATCCTCTGCTCGGGTCGTGCAGGTGAAGGTCGCGACGCCGCCCCCCGTGAATTCGAGGAGCCCACTCGTCAGCACGTCCACTCCGCTGGCAGCATCCCGGACGATGGAAGACGCGACCCTGGTTGGCTCGCCATCGAACAGCATCCTGGAGAGGTTGACGCAATAGCAGCCGATGTCGAAGAGCGCGCCACCCCCGAATGCGCCGACGTTGCGGATGTCAGCGGGGTCGTCGTTGAAGTACGAGAACCAGCTCTGCACCGCCGTCAGACGCCCGATGCGTCCGGCGGCGACGAGCTCGCGGACCGCCACCCAGGAGGGGTGCTGGCGGTACATGAGGGCCTCCATCAGCCGAACCCCGTGAGCGTCGCATGCCTCGACCATGCGCTCCGCGTCGGCCGATGTCAGCGCCAGCGGCTTCTCGCACATGACGTGCTTCCCGGCCTGCGCGGCGGCGATCGTCCATTCGGCATGCATATGGTTGGGAAGCGGGATGTAGACCGCGTCCACGCCTGGGTCCGCGAGGAGCGCCTCGTAGGAGCTGTGCGCCGTCGGGATGCCCGCCTCGCGGGCGACCTCGTTGGCGCGAGCGGTGTCGCGGGAGGCGATTGCCACGACGCGGCAGCGATCGGCGCGCTGGATGCCAGGTATCACCTTCTGGCGCGCGATGCTTGCCGTGGACAGAATCCCCCATCGGAGCTCGGGCAGCGGGCTCACCCCCACGAGGATTCGGTCATCGGTCGGAAGGCAATCTCGAGGATGCGGTGGCTTCTCGGACGGGTGACCACGAAAAGGACCGCCTCCGCGACGTCCTGCGGCACCATCATGCCGGCCAGCTGCGGCATCTCCGGCGTTCGACCATGGCCCATCGCGAAGTCGGTTGCCACCCCGCCCGGGCACACATTCGTGCACCGGACGCCGTGCTCGCGCAGCTCGTGGTCGAGCGCGGCGGTCATCCCCACCTGCGCGAATTTCGACGCACAGTAGGCGACCTCGTACGGCAGCCCGCGACGGCCTGCCTCGCTTGCGATGGTGACGATGTCGGCGGCCTCGCTCTTCAGCAGCTCGGGGAGGGCAGCACGAACCGCGTAGAGCGCCCCCTTCACATTGACGTCGATCATCTCCTCCAGGTCGGCCGCGGGCAGATCCAGGAATGGCCCATAGGCTCCCACGCCGGCATTCACGACGAGGATGTCCAGCCGCCCGAACCGGGCCACGGTGGCCGCCACCATCGCGTCAAGCGCGGCCCGGTCCCTCACGTCGCACGCCTGCGCCAGAGCGCCGTCAACGCCTGGGTTCTCACCGCTTCGGGACGCAATCGCGACCTGCGCGCCAGCACCGGCCAGTGTCCTTGCGGTGGCCGCACCGATGCCTCGACTGGCCCCCGTGACCAGGGCAACCTTGCCTTCCAACGGGCTCATCGCGCGGCTCCTCCGGTAACGGGGCGGATCACGTGGAGAGGCGTCCAGCAGGCTTGTCGGCGGCGGCCGGCCAAGGCGAGATCTGGCTTGACAGTTCCGCCCTCGATGGACGAGCCTAGCACAGGGTTCTGCGTCCCCACTAACCACTCCACGCGACGTCTCCACCTGGCCCCCGATCCCCGTCCAGAACCGCTCGCTGGCACAGGCGGGGCAACCCATGAATTCGCTAGCCGCACGATCGAGGAGGGTGTTAGCCTACGGGACAATTACGTCAGGTTCACACTCTGACCATTCAGGGCTTTCTGACGAGGAGAGGACCAAGCATGTCGATTCGTAGGTTGGCGGCATTGACCGCCCTTGCCGCGGTGATTCTCGCGGCCTGCACCAGCCAGTCGCCGGCGGCGAGCGTTGGAGGCAGCGCGAGCGCCGGGCCGAGCGGGGCGCCCTGCGTCGTAGGCGTGTCCTGGAACAACTTCCAGCAGCCGCGCTGGGCGGCACACGACGAGCCGAACCTCAAGAAGACAGTGGAGGACGGAGGCGGCAGCTACATCAGTGCAGACGCAAACCTCAGCAGCGAGCAGCAGCTGACCGACGTCGACACGCTGATCTCGCAGGGCGCCAATGTGCTGGTCCTGCTCGCGCAGAGCAACACGGCCATCCTGCCGGCCCTCCAGAAGGCCAAGGATGCGGGCATCCCGGTCATCGCCTACGACCGCCTGATCGAGGATCCAGGCGTCCTGTACATCACCTTTGACAACGTCCTGGTTGGCAAGGCCGAAGCCACAGCGATCCTGACCAAGGTGCCGAAGGGCAACTATGTCCTGATCAAGGGCGACCCGGGCGATGCGAACGCTTCCACCTTCCTCCCGAAGGGCTGGGACGACGCCGGCCTCAAGGATAAGGTCGCATCCGGCGACATCGTGCTTCTCAACGGGCCCGATGGGACCTTCACCACGGCCTGGACAACCACGTTGGCCCAGGCCAACATGGAAGCGATCATCGACAAGGCCGTCGCCGACGGCAAGAAGATCGACGCCATCCTCGCCGAAAACGACAGCACGGCGCTCGGCGTCGTGGGCGCGCTCACGGCCAAGAGCTACGGCTTCCCGCCCCTGAGCGGCCAGGACGGCGATCCCGCCAACCTGAACAACGTCGCACAGGGCAAGCAGTACGTCGACGTCTTCAAGAACGCCAATGAACTTGGCAAGGCGGCAGGTGCCGCTGCGCTGGCGCTGTGCAACGGCACGGCGACGGCCGACCTAACACTGCCCGACGGCCTGATCGATCCGACCGTGGCGCCGGTGGCTGGGCTCTCCGCCCAGGAGTTCACCACCCCGAACGGGACTAAGGTCAGCTCCTTCATCCTGCAGCCGACGCCGCTCACGGCGGACACCCTGCAGACGGCCGTCGATGCCAAGCAGATCTCGAAGGCTGACCTCTGCAAGGGGGTGGACGCGGCAACCGCGCCGGCCGCCTGCAAGTAACGGGCATCGACCGCTGACCTAGCAATCACCTGCGCCCCCGGGGATTCCCGGGGGCGCAGGTCGCTCCATCGCAGGCCAGGAGGGCCTTCGTGACGAACGTGGCCGAGGCGACACCGGTATCAGGTGACGTCCAGCCCCCTGCTCGGACCTCGCTCCACAGTCTGCTCGCGCAGACCGAGATCGACCTACGGCTCTTTGGGATGCTCGTCGCCCTGGCGTTGATCCTGCTCACCTTCAATATCCTGAGCGGGGGCAAGTTCTTCCAGCCGACGAACATGATCACGCTCGCCGTGCAGGCGACAGGCGTGGCGATCATCGCCACCGGAATGGTGATGATCATCGTGTCGCGAAACATCGACCTGTCAGTCGGGTCGGTGGTCGGCGTCATCGCCATGACCTACGCCCTGCTCATGACGGACTGGATGCCGAACGTCCTTGGCATGGGACCCGACTTCCCGTTCCGGTGGGTCATCGCACTGGGCATCGGCGTGGGTCTCGGGGCTGCCATCGGGGCCCTGCAGGGATTCATCATCGCCTACATCGGGGTCCCTTCATTCATCGTCACCCTCGGCGGGCTGCTCTCGATCCGCGGCGTCATCTGGTACCTCTCCAGCGGCGCAGCCGTGTCGGGCCTGGACAGCGGCTTCCAGCTCATTGGCGGCGGAGCCCTGGGATCCATCGGAGGCACCGCGACCTGGATCCTCGGCATCGTCGCCTGCGTCCCGATCATCGCATTGCTCCTCACCGGCCGCCGGCAACGCCGGCGGTACGGCTTTCCGGTCCGGCCCGTATGGGCGGAGGTGTTGCTCGGCTTCATCAGCTGCGCGGCCGTCCTGGGATTGGCCGCATTCGCCAACGCCAACCTGTGGCCGAAGGGCCTGGCCAATCGGTACGCTGCCGAGCACGGCATCCCGATCCCGGCCGGCGGCCTCCACATCTCCATCGGCTTCCCGTACCCGATCATGCTGCTCATTGGCGTGACGCTGGTGATGACCTGGATCGCGACCCGGCGTCGGTTCGGTCGCTACGTCTACGCCTATGGCGGCAATCCCGATGCCGCCGAGCTGGCCGGCATCAACACGCGCTGGACGATCCTGAAGACCTACGTCCTGATGGGCGTGCTGTGCGCCCTCGCCGCCGCCATAGCGGCCGCGAGGCTCAACGGCTCCACGCTGGATGTCGGCCAGGGTTATGAGCTGTACGTGATCGCCGCCGCAGTCGTCGGGGGCACGTCGTTTGCTGGCGGGATCGGGACCATCCCGGGCGCCGTGCTGGGCGCCTTCGTCATGCAGTCGCTCGCCTACGGATTGAGCTTCAT
>DATCQR010000075.1:0-3358 GCA_036569405.1 Candidatus Limnocylindria bacterium | reverse complement strand
CTGCTGTGCCTGGAGGGAGCGCAGGCTGGCCTGGCCTGGATCACGATCCTGCGAAAGCGCGACGGCTACCGGCGTGCCTTCGAGGGCTGGGATCCCGAGCGAATCGCCGCCTACGAGGAGAAGGACGAGGCTCGCCTCCTGGCCGACCCCGAGATCGTGCGCAATCGGGCCAAGGTCAGGTCCGTCATCGGCAATGCGAATGCCTACCTGCGCTTGGCCGACACGCCCGGTGCCTTCGACCACTACCTGTGGGCGTTCGTGGACGTGACGCCCGTCGTGAACCGATGGACCTCGCTCAGCGGCGTGCCCGCCGAGACCGATGCCTCGCGCGCGCTGTCGCGCGACCTGAAGAAGCGCGGCTTCTCGTTCGTTGGGCCGACCATCGTGTATGCCTTCATGCAGTCCGCTGGCCTGGTCAACGACCACCTGGTCAGCTGCTTCCGCCACGACGAGGTCTAGCATCCACCGTCCGTATACTCGGGCCGCATGCCCACGCCCATCGCCACGATCGAGGTGCCGGCCAGCAGCGCCAACCTGGGAAGTGGCTTCGACTGTTTCGCCGCCGCGCTCAGCCTGAGGCTGCGCGGCGAGCTGTATGCCGGTGACGAGGCCGGCATCCTGCTGAACGCCCACGGCGAAGGAGCCCCGGGGCCACACGACGACCCGGAGCAGAACCTCCTGATCCGGGCGTTCCGCGAGGGGCTGCGCCTGGCGCACGGGTCGCAGCACGGTGCCGGCGCCTGGCGGATCGAGGTGAGCAGCATGATCCCGGCCGCGCGTGGGCTGGGGAGCAGCGCGGCTGCCATCGTGGCGGGTCTCTTGCTCGGAGCGGCGGCCGGGCGGCACGCCCCCGACGCCGACGAGCTCCTCACCATGGCGGCGACGCTGGAGGGCCACCCGGACAACGTTGCGGCCGCCCTGTACGGTGGCGTCACCCTGTCGGTGGCCGGCGAGGTGGGCACAACACCCCTCCTGCGAAGGTTCCGCGTGCCAGAGGCGTGGATCCCGGTCCTCTTCGTCGCCTCTGCCACCAGCCGGACGCAGGGGATGCGCGATGCGCTCCCTGCAGCCGTCCCGCACCACGAGGCTGCCGCAGCAGCCGCGCGGGCCGCCCTGCTGGCGACGGCTGTCATCACCTCGGACGCGGGGCTGCTGCGGACGGCGATGGAGGATCGCCTGCACCAGCCGTATCGCCTCCCCCTCCTGCCGGGATCGCGAGGGCTGATCGAGGAGGCGTACGAGCATGGGGCTGCCGGTGCGGCGCTTTCAGGCGCCGGCCCCAGCGTGCTGGCCATCTGCGATTCACCGATCACCGCCCACGCAGTCGAGAAGGCCTGGGGTGCCTCCGGCGTACCGGGCATGGCGACCCGGCTTCGCTTCGACACCGATGGAGCACGCCTCAGCACGCCTGAAACGGTCCGATGAGCCTCATCACGCTGACCGGGATCGCCAAGAGCCACGGCGCCCAGCACCTCTTTGACGACGTCAACCTGCAGATCGGGACCGGGCGACGGATCGCCATCGTGGGGCCTAACGGCGCAGGCAAGACGACCCTCCTCGAGATCATCACCGGCGAGCAGGAGGCGGACGCCGGGACCGTCACCCGGGGCAAGGACCTGGCAATCGGCTACCTGCGTCAGGAGGTGGCCCAGGCGCAGGGCCGCACGGTGGTGGCCGAGGTGGTGGCCGGCGCCGGGGCGGTGAGCGGCATCGAGCGCCGGATGCGGCACATCGAGGCAGAGATGGCCGAGGCCGACGGCGAGGCGGCCACCAAGGACGAGCTGGCCGAGCTGATGGACGAGTACGGCCGGCTCCAGCACCGCTTCGAGCAGCTCGGCGGCTGGTCGCTGGAGGCGGAGGCGCGACGCATCCTGGCAGGTCTCGGCTTCGCCCAGGCGGACATGGACCGTGACATCGGCCAATTCTCAGGTGGCTGGATGATGCGGGTGGCGCTCGGTCGCCTCCTGCTCGCCAATCCCGACCTGCTCCTCCTCGACGAGCCGACCAACCACCTCGACCTGGCGTCGGTCGAGTGGCTGCAGGGGTTCCTGGCCGAGTACGCCGGGGCGGTTGTGCTGGTCAGCCACGACCGCGACTTCATCAACGCCGTCGTCAATCGCGTTGCGGAGCTGAACCACGGCGTGTTCACCGAATACGTTGGCGATTTCGCCGACTTCGTCGACCAGCGCGACGAGCGTATCGCCCAGCTCGAAATGGCCGCCAAGGCGCAGGGCCGGACCATCGCCCGCATCGAGCGCTACATCGAGCGCTTCCGCTACAAGAAGGCGAAGGCCAAGCAGGTCCAGAGCCGGATCAAGCAGGTCGCGCGCATCGAGCGGATCGATGTCCCCACGAATCGGACCAGGGCCGTCAAGTTCCGCTTCCCCGAGCCACGGCGCAGCGGCCGCGTCGTCATCACCCTCGACGGGATCGTGAAGCGCTACGGGGCGCACAGCGTCTACGACGGGCTCGACCTGGTCCTGGAGCGCGGCCAGAAGGTGGCACTCATCGGTCCAAACGGAGCCGGAAAGAGCACGCTGCTGAAGATCCTGGCCGGCGTCCTGCCCTTCGAGGGCGGCACCCGTGAGCTGGGCACCAATGTGCAGGTCGCCTACTTCGCCCAGCACCAGATCGACGCCCTGAACCCGGCCAACACGGTCTTCGAGGAGCTGGCCGGGGCCGCCGCCCGGATGAGCACCGCCGAGATGCGCCGCCTGCTTGGCGCGTTCCTCTTCACCGGGGATGCGATCGAGAAGAAGGTCGAGATCCTGTCGGGTGGCGAGCAGACGCGGCTGGCGCTTGCCAAGCTGATGGCCGACCCGGCCAACCTCCTGTGCCTCGACGAGCCGACCAACCACCTGGACATCCAGTCTCGCGACGTGCTGGAGGACGCCCTCAACGCCTTCCAGGGGACGATCGTGCTGATCACCCACGACCGATACCTGATCCGCTCGGTGGCGAACGCCATCATCGAGGTCAACGCCGGCGAGGCGACCCTCTACCCCGGCGACTTCGAGTACTACGCCGCCAAGCGCGGGCTGGACATCGAGACGCGCGGGGCGGTGGAGGGGATCGCCACTCCCCGCGGGATCGAGGCCGTGCCGTCGCGTCCGCGCGAATCGTCGGTCGAGGCGGCCGCACGCAAGCGAACGGAGGCGGAGGCGCGCAATCGGCGCTACCGCCGGACGCGAGACCTGCGCGACGCCCTGCAACGAGTCGAGCAGGAGGTCCGAGAGACCGATGCCTCCCTGGCCGAGATGAGCGAGCGCCTGGCAGACCCTGCCACCTACGCCGATCACCACGCATTCCGCGAGCTGATCGATCGTCACAACGCGGCCCGTGACCGAGCCGACCAGCT